>NZ_JBCODG010000039.1:0-40625 GCF_040928965.1 Bacteroides sp. 2201st1_D9_2201SCRN_220225
ACTTTATAGAAGTGGATAAAAACGGTGTGGTAAGCATCACAAAGGCTTGTGCCGTAGCAGGACTTGGCGGAAAGGTCTATCGTTCGGGAGATTATGATTATTATATCAATGAAACTATCCGCAACAATGACCCCAAAGCTGTAGGTCCGTTTATTCTTGCATCATTGGAGTGGGAACGTCTTCAGGACGTGAAAGTGATTGTTAACCGGAAATGATAGCGAAAGTAACTATGAAAGCACTGTGTAGTTTTATAATAACCCTGCTTTGCGGGGTCGGTTCGTTATCCGCGGCGCAGCAGTGGAAAGATACGATTGTTGTAGCCCGTGACGGCACGGGAGATTACCGTACGCTGACCGAAGCAATGGAGGGTATCCGCGCCTTTATGGATTATAAGGTGACAGTTTTGGTTAAAAAGGGTGTATATAAGGAAAAGGTTGTTCTTCCTTCTTGGTTGGAAAACGTCGATTTCATCGGTGAAAATGTAGAAAATACGATTATCACCTACGATGATCATGCCAATATAAATAAGATGGGAACTTTCCGTACCTATACTTTGAAAGTGGAAGGAAGTTCCATCACTTTTAAGAACTTGACGATAGAGAACAATGCTGCACGGCTGGGGCAGGCAGTTGCGCTTCATACGGAAGGTGACCGCTTGGTCTTTATCAATTGTCGCTTTTTGGGCAATCAGGATACTATTTACACCGGTGCAAAAGGTACTCGTCTCTGCTTCCTGAATTGTTATATTGAAGGTACTACCGATTTTATTTTCGGTCCTTCTACGGCATTGTTCCATAATTGCACGATTCATAGTAAAGCCAATTCGTACATCACGGCAGCTTCCACTCCGAAAGACATTGAAGTGGGATATGTTTTTAAGAACTGTAAGCTGACTGCCGCACCGGACGTTGATAAGGTTTATTTGGGGCGTCCGTGGCGTCCCTATGCAGCTACAGTGTTCATTAACTGCGAGATGGGTAAACATATCTGTCCGGCAGGATGGGATAATTGGCGTAATCCGGAGAATGAAAAAACAGCCCGTTATGCTGAATATGGTAATACGGGAGAGGGGGCTGATAATACAAATCGGGTAAAATGGGTAAAGCAACTGACCCGGAAGGATGTTGCAAAATATGAGGAACCGGATTATCTTTTCAAGATATGCAGTGAATGGAAACCCTAAGTTTATCTTACGGTTTCAGAAAATCCGCTCTCATAGGACTGAAGCAGTCGATTAATATACCGGCTTCCAGACAAGTGCATCCATGTTCGGCATCCGGTTCGATATAAACACCATCGCCAGCCGATACGATTTGTTTTTCACCGTTAACCGTGAATTCAAATTTACCGCTTGCCACATAAGTTGTTTGAGTATGATAATGGGTATGCGGTGTACCTACTGCACCTTGTTCAAATTTAACCTTGACGAGCATTACCTGACCGTCGTACCCCAAAATCTGACGAACAACGCCCTCTCCGGCGGGTTCCCATGCTTTCTCGTTTTCGAGAATAAACGCATTGCTTCTTGTTCTTTTCATTGTGTGAATGATAATTTTACTGATACAAATATAGCGATAAATAATAAGTTTGAAAAACCATGAAAAGTAAATTGATTCTGCTGTTGGCAGCTTTTTTCTTGTGTTCCGCTTTCAAGGCCGATAAGCCGGTAATTACCATTTTTATGATTGGTGATTCTACGATGTCAAATAAGTCGTTGGTGGGCGGTAATCCCGAAAGAGGGTGGGGGCATGTCCTGCCCGGTTTCTTTTCTGAAGACATACGGGTGGATAATCATGCCATGAACGGACGCAGTTCCAAGAGTTTTATCGATGAGGGGCGCTGGGACAAAGTGCTTTCACTGATAAAGAAAGGCGATTATGTTTTTATTCAGTTCGGGCACAACGACGAAAAGCCCAAAGCCGACCGCCATACAGACCCGGGAACAACCTTTGATGCCAACCTGCGTAAGTTTGTTAATGAGACTCGTGCGAAAGGCGGTATTCCTGTTCTGTTCAACTCCATTGTGCGCCGTAACTTTGGTACGGCCGATAATAAAGCCGTAGCGGAAGCTATTCTTCAGGATGATATTCGCAAGGGAATCAATCCTGATGCCAAGCAAGACGCCTCTCAGGAAAAGAATGTGGTGGAAGGAGACAAACTGATTGATACGCACGGAGCATATCTGGATTCTCCGCGCAATGTAGCAAAGGAGTTGAATGTTCCTTTTATTGATATGAACAAACTCACCCACGATTTGGTAGAAGGCTTGGGACCGAAAGAATCGAAGAAACTCTTTATGTGGGTGCCCGCCAACACAATTGCTGCCATGCCTAAAGGTCGTGAAGACAATACTCACCTCAATATATACGGTGCACGTGTCATAGCCGGTATTACAGTAGATGCCATTGCCAAAGAAGTGCCGGAATTGGCAAAATATGTCCGCCATTATGATTTCGTGGTAGCTCAGGATGGCAGTGGCGATTTCTTTACTGTACAGGAAGCTATTAATGCCGTACCCGATTTCCGTAAAAATGTACGCACCACGATATTGGTACGTAAAGGCGTATATAAAGAAAAACTGATTGTGCCCGAAAGTAAGATTAATATCTCTTTGATAGGACAGGAAGGAGTTGTCATATCCTATGACGACTATGCCAATAAACAGAATCTCTTTGGAGAGAACAAAGGTACGTCCGGTTCATCTTCCTGTTATATCTATGCGCCCGATTTTTATGTGGAGAATATCACGTTCGAGAATACATCCGGTCCGGTAGGGCAGGCGGTTGCCTGTTTTGTCAGTGCCGACCGTGCTTATTTCAAGAACTGCCGTTTTCTCGGATTTCAAGATACACTCTATACGTATGGGAAGGGAGTGAGGCAGTATTATGAAGATTGTTATATAGAGGGTACGGTCGATTTTATATTCGGTTGGTCTACGGCGGTATTCAACCGCTGCCATATTCATAGTAAACGTGACGGGTATGTCACGGCTCCTTCTACCGATGAAGGACAGAAATACGGCTATGTATTTTATGACTGCAAATTAACTGCGGATGCCAACGTGAAGAATGTTTATTTGTCCCGTCCGTGGCGTCCTTTTGCTCAGGCTGTGTTCATTCATTGCGATTTAGGAAAGCATATTCTTCCGGTCGGTTGGCATAACTGGAATAAGAAAGATGCTGAGAAAACCGTTTTCTATGCAGAGTACGACAGCTATGGCCCGGGTGCTAATCCTAAAGCACGCGCTGCTTTCTCCCATCAGTTGAAAGATACGGAAGGATATGAAATAGAGTCCGTTCTTGCCGGTACTGACGGTTGGAATCCGATTGCTAACGGCAATGCATTGGTAAACATTAAACGTTGATTGATAAAACAATTCTGACATGGTAAAGAATAAAACAATATTGGGTGTTCTTACTCTGCTATTGGGTTTGGTATTGACTGCCAGTGCGGAAAATTATCCTTACAGGAGCGATGTACTTTGGGTTACCGTACCCAATCATGCCGATTGGCTCTATCAGACAGGGGAGAAAGCTACCGTAGAAGTACAATTCTATAAGTACGGCATCCCGCAGGATGGTGTAACTGTCTGTTATGAACTTGGAGATGACATGATGCCTTCGGATACGAAAGGCTCTGTTACGTTGAAGAATGGTAGAGCCGTTGTTACTATCGGCACAATGAAGCAACCCGGATTCCGGGATTGCCGTTTACAGGCTACTATCGCTGGAAAAACTTATAAACATCATGTAAAGGTAGGTTTCTCACCCGATAAACTTCAACCTTATACGAAGATGCCTGCCGATTTCGATGAATTCTGGGATAAGAGTAAGTCTGAAATTGCAACTTTCCCTTTGTTGTATACGAAAGAGCGGGTTGAAAAGTATTCTACCGACAAGATAGACTGTTACTTGGTTAAACTACAGTTGAACAGTCGGGGACAAAGTATTTACGGCTATTTAACCTGTCCCCGGAATATGCAGAAAGGTGCTTGCCCGGTAGTGCTTTGTCCGCCGGGTGCAGGAATCAAAACCATCAAAGCCCCTCTTCGTCATAAATACTATGCAGAGCAGGGATGTATCCGTTTTGAGATGGAGATACATGGACTCAATCCGGAGATGTCCGAAGCGGAGTTCAAGGAAATCAGTAATGCGTTCAACGGCAGAGAGAACGGGTATTTATCAAACGGACTGGATAATAAGGATAATTATTACATGAGACGCGTTTATCTGGCATGTGTCCGCAGTATTGACTTTCTAACTTCTTTACCCGAATGGGACGGTAAGAATGTCATTGTGCAAGGGGGTAGCCAGGGAGGTGCTTTAGCATTGATTACCGCCGGACTGGATACACGGGTAACAGCGTGTGTAGCCAATCATCCGGCTTTAAGCGATATGGCAGGCTATAAGGCTGGCAGAGCGGGAGGTTATCCGCATTTCTTCCGTGTAGCAGGTATGGATACTGCCGATAAGCTGAATACAATGGCTTATTATGATGTAGTAAACTTTGCCCGCCGGATAAAAATTCCTACTTACATGACTTGGGGATACAATGATGATACTTGTCCGCCCACTACCAGTTATATCGTATATAATGTGTTGAATTGCCCAAAAGAAGCGCTAATCACTCCTATTAACGAACACTGGACATCCGAAGCTACGGAGTATGGGCATTTGAAGTGGATATTGAAACACATGAAATAAGCAAGAATTATTCTATGTACTTTCCTCTCTGATATATTTTTGGGGTAATATATCAGAGGGGATTTTTTATAAACCTCTCCGTTGTAGAATAATCGATTGCCGAAGGATAAAAATGTGCAGAAAACATGTGGAATAATTGTTTAAAGCTCTTCCATAGAGACGTTCTGAGTTAGTTAGACTATTTTTTTAACCGATTTGAGTATATTTTTCACCTTAAAAATCAAGATAATCCCCTTCTTTGCATAGTAAGGTGAAAGACAAAATCTTATAGAGAAACTTTGAATCTTTATTTATTAACTCCAAATGTATTAATATGAAAAACAAACTGCATTTTGACTTTAGAAAGTTATGTTTTGTATTGGCATTAATATTGACACAATGTTTGTATGCACAAAACAAGACGATTACAGGAACGGTGACTGACTCGACGCAAGAGCCGTTGATTGGTGTGAATGTTACTGTGAAGGGTAATTCAAGCGTAGGAACAATTACCGATATGGATGGTAAATATACCTTGCCTGTTCCCTCCGGAAAAATCACTCTTGTGTTTTCTTATATAGGATATATGGCACAAGAAATTGTAGTAGGTTCACAGAGTACGATTGATGTAGTACTGTTGGATGATGCCCAGGCTTTGGAAGAAGTGGTAGTAGTAGGTTACGGAACAATGAAAAAGTCCGATTTAACCGGTTCCGTATCTTCCATTAGTAGCGACCGATTTAAGGTGGGTACTGACTTGAGTCCTCAGCAGTTGATGCAGGGCGCCTTTTCTGGTGTAAATATCAGCCAGAATAGTGGTAAACCTGGTGGTTCTAATACAATCCGTGTCCGTGGAGGTACATCCATCTCCGCTTCCAATGACCCATTATATGTAATTGATGGCGTACCTATTAATAGCTCTGCTGGTGTAAGTTCTAGTCATATTGCTTCCAATGGTAGTAATACGGACTTCTTCGATCAGGAGTCGGTGAATCCCCTGGCTTCTATTAACCCTAATGACATTGAATCCATCAATATCCTGAAAGATGCTTCTGCTACTGCCATTTATGGTTCCCGTGGTGCTAATGGGGTTATTATGATTACTACCAAGAAAGGAAAGAAAGGAGTGAAGCAATTGGACTATAGCTATAGTTTAGGTATTTCTAATGTGAGCAATAAGCTGGATGTATTGACGGGTGATGAATATCGTAAGGCAGTGAATGATTTAGGACTGACATTGGATGATAAAGGTGATAATGCAGACTGGCAAGACCGTATTTTTCGTACGGCAATCTCTCAGAACCATTACCTTTCTTTCATGAGTGGGGGTGAGGATACAAACTACCGTGCATCTTTGGGGTATAGCGATCAGGAAGGAGTCATGTTAGGTTCCGGTATGACTAGTGCCAATGCCCGTATGAATATTAATCATACGGCACTGGATGGCAAACTAAAATTGAGCATGAACTTGAACTATGGTGAAACAAATGCCGATCAGGCACCGGTATCCAATACGGTTGGTAGTGAAATGGGAAGTAGCATGCTATACGAAGCTTATGTTTTTAATCCAACTTATCCGGTCTATAATGATGAAGGTGATTTCTATGATGTACCTCCTTATCGTGTTAACCCGGTGTCTTTCGCATCGGAGATTTTGGACGAACGTAAGAACAGGAAGTTTTTGGGTAATCTGACCGCAGACTGGAATTTCTACAAACCTTTCACGTTTCAGGTGAATTTGGGTTACACTTATAATTCGATTGAGCGTAATTCCTATATATCCAAAAGCAATCTGCTTGGTAATGGTAATGGTGGCTACGTCAGTGTACAAAAGTTGCAAGACTATTCTAGATTGTTGGAAACTATCCTGAAATATAATCAGAAGTTTGGCAAACACTCTATTGATGCCATGTTGGGTTACTCTTACCAATATTTCTATGATGAAGGTAACCATACCCGTGCCTATGGCTTTTTGTCTGATACATTCAAATGGTATAGCCTTGCTGCGGCAAAGACAGTGGAGAGCATAAGCAGTTTTGCTGAAAGTAACACACTTATATCTATGTATGGCCGTATAAACTATAATTATGGAGATAAATACCTGTTTACTGCTACTGTACGTCGTGATGGTTCCAGCCGTTTTGGTGCCGACCACAAGTGGGGTGTTTTTCCTTCGGCTGCAGCTTCCTGGAGAATTTCTCAAGAAGAATTCTATCATAGCGATATTCTTACCGACCTGAAACTGCGTGTCAGCTATGGTATCACAGGTAATCAGGAAATAGGCAACTATAATTCCCTGAATACGCTGGGAGCCAGCACTAACGGATATTTGGTAGGCGGTGAAAAAGTGACCATTGTGTTGCCGCAACAATATTCCAATCCGGATATAAAGTGGGAACAGACTGCACAGACGGATATAGGTTTGGATTTCGGACTTTTCAACGGAAGAATTCATGGTAGTATTGATTATTACTATAAGAAAACCACCGATTTGCTGCTTTCCGTAGCTGTTCCTTCTCCGTCTTTGATTACTTCGCAGATTGCTAATGTAGGTTCTGTAAAGAATCAGGGTATTGAAATTGATTTGGGATTCGATGTGTTGCGTACAAAGGATTTCTCATGGGATATAAATCTGAACTTCAGTCGTAATAAGAATGAGTTGATAAGTCTGTCGAATGATAAGTGGACCGGTGAAAATATGAAGGTGGCTCCTTGTCAGGGGCAGGGTCTTTCCGGTTCTTATGCCCAGTTGGTTATGCCGGGACAACCTTTGGGAACCTTTTATGGAAAGAAGTTTATTGGCATCAAGGATGGAAAAGAACAATTTGCCAATGATGGTGAGTCTGAAATCATCGGTTGTGCACAGCCCGACTTTACATACGGCATCTCTACCACTTTGCGCTATAAAAACTGGAGTTTGAGCATGAATCTGCGCGGTAGTGTAGGCAATGATGTATATAACTGTACGGCGAATAATCTTGCTTATCTGAATAACCTGCCGGGTAGAAATGTGTTGAAAGAAGCTGTGACCGCTGGTGTGAACCGTGAAGAAGCCAAGGTGTTCTCTTCCAGATTTATAGAAGATGGTTCGTTCCTGCGTATGGATAATCTTTCTTTGGGTTATGATTTCAGTTTCAAACCGTTGCGTATTACCCATGCACGTGTATTTGTCTCCGGTCAGAATCTGTTCACCATCACCGGATATTCTGGTCTGGACCCTGAAGTAAACTCCGAAGTTTCAAGAACTGGCGTAGCTCCGATGGGTGTCGACTATCTGAGTTATCCAAAAGCACGTACTTTCACAATGGGTATCAACGTTTCATTTTAACCTTAATTTATTATCAGAAGATGAAAACAAAAAGAATATTTAAAAGCATAGTTGCTTGTGGCGTCGGAATCAGTATGTTGTCCGGTTGCCTTAATTTGGATGAAGAGTTATATGGCAGACTTTCTCCTGAGACCTATTATCAGACAGAAGAAGAGGCTCTCTCTTCTGTAGTCGGTGTATATCAATATTTGGCATATATGTCCAAAGCTGGCGGTGATGGCTGGCGAATAGGAGAGTTTGGTACAGATGAGTTTTTCTGTCCGGGGCGTGCCAGTGGTGGTTGGTATGACGAAAGCAATATGCAGATAATGGCGCATAAGATAACACCGGATAATGCCCGTCTTGAAACCTGCTGGGGAACCTATTTGTTTCCGGGAATCGGCGCTGCCAATGCTGTGATAGCCAGTATGGAAGCCTCTCCCATGAAAGATGACTTGAAAGCCCTGATTGCAGAGACACGGGCTCTTCGTGCCTACGGATATTATTACGCGATGGATTATTTCGGAAATGTTCCTCTTTTCACAGAAGCTAAAGTGGATGCGAATGATTTGCCGAAAACTGCATCCAGAAAGGAAGTTTATGAATTCGTGGTAAAAGAGTTTACAGAGGCGGCTGCGGAGTTGCCTTCCATTAAAGAAGTGAATCGTACTGCTTATTATCCTCGTTTGACAAAAGAGGCGGTATATACAGCGTTGGCTTCCGTCTACCTGAATGCTGAGGTGTATGCCGGCGAGGCTCATTGGGCTGATGTGGTGACGATGTGTGATCATGTTATCGGAACCAATGCCTATTCACTGGAAAATAAAGTGGGAGACTGTTTCCTTGCCACCAACGAAGCAAACTCGACGGAAGTCATTTCTTCCTTTGCAGTAGACCCGTCGAAAGGTGTGGATGGAAATGAGTTTATACTTTATACTCAGCATGCTCTCGACCAGAAAAAGTATAACTTATCTTTTGCTCCGGCCAATGGATATTGCTTCACTGATGATGCCTTGAAGAGATATGAAGAAGGTGATGAACGTCTGGAACTTCTGGAATATGGTCCTCAGTATTATCAGGATGGAGTGACTCCGCTATGTGATGATAAAGGTACTCAACTCGTACTGACAACTATCAAGGATATGGTTGCCGCACAGGATAATGAAGGCTACAGGGTATTGAAGTATTCACCGATAGGTGTGGCATGGTCCGGCAGTAAAGCGGATAATGATTATATTTTGGAACGCTATTCCAATGTTCTTCTTATGAAGGCTGAGGCTTTGTTCAGGCAAGGAATACAGTTGGACGAAGCACTCGAATTGGTCAATCAGGTGCGTCGGCGTAGCGGAGTGGCCGATTGGGATGAACTGACCCTGAAAAAGATAGAAGAAGAACGCGCCCGTGAATTCATTTGGGAGAATCAACGTCGCCGTGATATGATTCGTTTTGGATCTTACTTCACAGATACTTGGTTTTATAAAACCGGTGTAACAGAAGAGTGGAGAGGAATTTATCCAATACCTGCCATTCAGTTGAATAATAATCCTAATTTGAAACAAAATCCGAATTATTAATATATGTTTTTAGTATGATAAAAACTATCATTCTTTGCGTGTTAGGGCTGGTCACTTCGGTGGCTGCCCTTTCTCAGCATTTATCCGGCTACGAGCTGGAGAGAGAGATACCGGTTTTTTTGGACCAGCTAAAGCAAGAGTTGACGTACCCTATGGCTTGGGGAAACAGTCCGGTCAAGAACTTTAAGAAATGGCGTAAGAAGGCGCGTAATGCAGTGCTGGATGCCATGTTGGCCCCGCCTCCTTATACTACTGATTATAAATTGGAGGTAGTTGCGGAAGAACAACGGGATGGGTATAAAGCAAGGAAACTGCGTTTCAACCTGACGGGCTATTCGCGTGTGAATGCCTATATGCTGGTTCCTGACGGCGAAGGACCATTTCCGGCAGTTGTACTTCTTCATGACCACGGAGGTCATTATACAATTGGTAAAGAGAAAATGATCCGTCCCTTCGGTGTGTCTTCTGAGGTGTTAGCTGATGCTGATGCATGGGCTAAACAATGCTATGGTGGGCAATATGTAGGCGATTATCTGGCGGCTCATGGTTATGTGGTTATCTCTATTGATGCCATATTCTGGGGCGAACGCGGGCGTAAAGAAGGGATTGACGGTGACAGTCATATGGCTGTAGCGGGTAACTTTATGATGTTGGGACGTAGTTGGAGTGCTTTTATGAACTATGAAGACATGTATACCACTGATTTTCTGGCGACATTTCCGGAAGTTGACCCTGAACGCATCGGTTGTATGGGCTTCTCCATGGGAGCTTACCGTGCCTGGATGCTTTCGGCGCTGACAGATAAAGTAAAGGCAGGTGCAGCAGTTTGCTGGATGGTGACTACGGATTGCCAGTTCTCGTGGGAGTATGGACGCGAAAGAGGAGGCTTTGCCAATATGTTGCCGGGTATCAGACGTTATCTGGATTATCCGCATATCGCTTCCATAGCTTGTCCCAAGCCCATGTTTTTCCTGA
This sequence comes from Bacteroides sp. 2201st1_D9_2201SCRN_220225, assembly GCF_040928965.1. Classification (NCBI taxonomy): domain Bacteria; kingdom Pseudomonadati; phylum Bacteroidota; class Bacteroidia; order Bacteroidales; family Bacteroidaceae; genus Bacteroides; species Bacteroides sp. 2201st1_D9_2201SCRN_220225. The sequence goes on from NZ_JBCODG010000039.1 coordinate 10,539, forward strand.
ATGGCGAGCATGATAAATTGTTTCCTCCGGTGGGTGTCAATGCGGCTTTTGCCGAAATGAGGAAGGTATGGGAAAGCCGTTCGGCAGGTGATAAACTTGTTACTGAGTTATGGGATATGCCGCATGATTGCGGGATAAAGGTGCAGGAAGCAGTTTTGTCATTCTTGAATAAAAGTCTGTAGATCAAAGGCTGGTAGCAAAGGTGTCTTGCCGCAGCCTTGGCAACAATTAGCCCCTTCTTTGGCAAGGTTTTGCCAGAGAAGGAGCAAAATGCATTCGATATCTTTCCGTTAATCCATGTTCGGCTTCCGGCTTTCTTTGTACTCAGTTGGGGTAATGCCATATTGTTGCTTAAAGCATTTACTGAAATAGTGAGAATCATTAAGCCCCACCATGTAAGCTATCTGAGCCATGCTGTATTCATCAGTTTCTATCAGTTGGGCGGCACGTTTCATACGTATTTCTTTTAGGAACTCAACGGGCGATAATCCGGTCAGTGTTTTCAGCTTTTTAAAGAATACGGAGCGGCTCATATTTACTTCATTAGCAATATCCTCAACCATGAGGTCGCCGTTATCTAGATGCTTTTCTATGGTTTCCATTACTTTATCCATAAATTTCCGGTCGTTTGGGGAGAGGGCAGGAGATGCTTCCTTTCCTTCGCTCGGCTGTTGCTCGATGGATGTGGGTAACAGGCTGGCACAGAACAATGCCTGCAACTTCTTGCGCTGGTCAATCAGATTGAAAATCCGTGCTTTCAGGTAAGCTGCGCTGAATGGTTTTGTAATATAATCATCCGCCCCTGATTCCAGACCCTCTATTCTGCTCTCAATGGTCGACTTGGCTGTAAGCATTACGATAGGAATATGGCTGGTGCTCATGTCTTCGCGAAGCTCACGCACCATCTCAATGCCGTCTTTCTCGGGCATCATCACGTCGCTGATAATAATATCCGGAAGGTATTTCTTACTCTTTTCCAATCCGATAATTCCATTTTCGGCTTCTATCACATTGAAATGCTGGATGAAGATGGTCTTGATGAAGAAGCGCAGTTCTTGATTATCTTCTACAATTAGGATGGTCTCCTTTTCATTATTTAGTTTCTCTCCTTCGCTTTCGGCAAGGGAGGTTAGTGAGGCATTCATGTATCCCGGAGCAACATCAGTTATGGTGTAATCAGTCAGGATGAACTCAACAGTTTCGTCGAAATGCTCCTTGCCTTTGGGGAGTTTTACCGTAAAGCAACTTCCTTCACCGGGCTTACTATGGATATTTATCGTTCCGTGATGCATATCAATCAGCTCTTTTACGAGCGAAAGACCGATGCCGGTGCTGGCCTGATTGAACAGGTTCTTGTCCACTAGGTTTTCAAAACGGATGAATAGGGATTTCTGCTTGCTTTCGGCAATGCCAATGCCTTGGTCTTCTACCGCAATCATTACTTCATCTTCTTCATCTTGCACGATAACTCTAATTTGCTTGCCCTGAGGCGTATATTTGAATGCATTTGATAACAGATTAAATAATATCTTCTCCAGTTTATCCGGGTCCGCCCATATTTTGAGTTGGGAGACTTGCGTAGTCATTCCAAAGTCTATTTGATGTTCGTCTGCCAGCCTGTTGAAGCTTTCCATAATCTGGCGGGTGAAGGGGATAAGATCTATCTGTTGCACTCTCATTTTCATCTTCTTGTTCTGGATTTTGCGGAAGTCCAGTATCTGATTGACAAGGCGAAGCATGCGGTTCGTGTTACGTTCCACTAACATCAATTGTTCCCTTTCTTCATTATCTAGCTTACCATGTTGCAATACGTGCTCTATGGGACCGGCAATCAGGGTCAACGGGGTACGCAGTTCATGAGAGATGTTCGTAAAGAAACGTAGCTTGATATCTGAAATCTCTTGCTCGACAGAGACTTTATGCTTAAGCCTGAAAATGGTAAAGAGAATATAGGCGGCTGTGAAAATGACTAACAGGATGAAGAGTACATAGAGAAGATACGCCCAAGGGGTTTCCCAGAAAGAGGGGAGCACAGTGATATGCAATGTGCGTGTATTTTCTACCCATACGCCGTCACTGTTGGTGGAGCGAACTTTCAGGGTATAATGTCCTTTGGGAAGATTGGTGTAAGTGGCGGTGCGCTGGTTCCCTATATCATTCCAGTTTTTTTCGAACCCTTCCAGTTGGTAGGAGTAAGAAATGTTATCAGGGTATTTCATGTCCAACGCTGCAAACTGAATACTGAATCCATTCTTGTCATGTGGCAATGTCAGGAGTTGGGTATCATCAATGTGGGTGATTAGTATGCCGCCTTCTTCGGGTGTTACCGTCTTTTCCGCTTGCTGCAGGCGGGTAAAAATGATTGGCGGAGTATAAGTGCTGGTGTGGATTGAATCTGGAAAGAAATAAAGGATACCTTTCACAGTGTTGAACATCAGATAGTCGGAATGTGTGCGTAGCGCAGCTCCTTCGCTGAAATTAATTCGTCTCGGAAAAACTCTGGAAGGGTAGTTTGTGATCTTCTCCGTATCCGGTATAAACTTGCAAAGCTCTTCTTCGGTGGCGCACCACAAATTGCCGTCTGCATCTTCTTCGATGGATAATAACACGTCTGAGGGAAGCCCATTCTTCATGGTATAGGCTTTAAATGTGGCCTGCTCTTTGTTGAGTGATAGTAATCTGTTCAGCCCACCTCCAAAAGTAGCCACATACATTTCTCCTTTTTGAGTGAAAAAGATATTGTGCACATCATTATTGCTGAGGCTTTGCGGGTTACCCGGTATGCGGCTATAGCGATGGAAAGTGATCTTCTCCGGTTCGCTGAAATCTCCTTCGCACATCAGCAATCCTGTGGCACTACCTATCCAGATATTGCCTTGGGTATCAGAAGTTATGAAGCGCGTGCGGTTACACTGGGTAATGGGGTAGTTTTTTAACCGGTTCCGGTAGTTAATGAACCGGGCGGATTCTTCATTCACTCCTTTTTCCAGATAGTTTACTCCGCCCTCAAATGTTGCAATCCAAATTCGTTGCTGTTTATCTTCATACAAACTATAGATTTCATTACCACTCAGACTGTATATGTTGTCAGTATCGGCTGTGTATTGCTTCAGGCGATAGGTCAATGGTTTGTTTTGGGGAGTGGCTGCAAATAGCCCGTTGCCTTTGGTACCAATCCAGATAGTTCCTTCATGGTCCTGCGTGATGGCATAGGCAATGCCCAACTCATCTGTGGCGTGGGGAGAAATGGTTCCTTGTGCTGTAAGATTACCTATGTAGCGTTGTTCTTTGTCGTAAACCCGCACTATCTTATCTTTGTTTCCGGTCCATAGATATCCGTCACGGTCTTGATAGATAGCACGAATGTTGCTGCCGGGAAATTCCGGATCATCCGGAGCGGCTGTTAAAAGATGGAAGTGGTTGGTATTGAAAGATACTTTCTCCAGCCCGTTTCCATATGACCCCAACCATAGATTACCTTGTTTATCAGTGAAAATAGCGGTGACTTTATTGTCGGAGCTCCATCCGGATTGTAAAGCTGGGTTATAAAAGGGCTTTATCCGATTGTTTTTACGGTCATACCAGGCAAATCCACCGCCGGAGGGGTGCAGCCATAAAGCTCCGTTTATATCTTCATAGATATACATCTCGGGGCGGGAATCAACTATATCTTTCCCATATTTATCTTTTAGAATGAAGAAATCGAATTGTTCGTTTTCCGGGTTGAAATGTGTTACTCCTTTAGTTTGCAGGCGTATCCAGATTTCTCCGTTGGAGTCTACATATGCTTCCTTTATCTGATTATCCCTTAATGAAGAGCAGGTGGAGGTGTTGTAATGGCGAAAACTTTTGTTCTTGAGGTCGTGAATGAAGAAGCCGTCGGATGCTGTACCGATAAATAGTTTATCGTGCTTTAGTTGCCGGACAGACTTTATAGAGGAGTGGGTGGTGAATTCTTGTCGTGAAAACTGACCGTTATCGGGGTGGTATTCGTACATCCAACCTCGTTTGGAGGTAAAGTAAATGGCATGCTCATTCTCTAATGCATCGTAAAAGGGTTGCTTATCCTTGGCTGAGGGAGAGACGAAGTAGGAGGATAGTTGCTCTTCCTCCTTATCCTTGCTCAACCTGTATAACCCGTTTTCTGTAAGTATCCACTGGTTTTGTTGCTTATCTTGAAAGATAGAGTTAATTCGTTCTGAAGATGAGATTTGATGAGACTTGAAGAAATTGGTAGCTTTCATTTCCCGGGTGTCGGGCTGAATGGTTATGCGGATTAATTCATTGAGTGCAGTAACTACCCATACATCTCCACATGAAAGCACATATATGTCCTGAGACAGATAGTTTTCATAAGGAATTGCCTGAAATTGTTCGGTTCTTGGATTAAACCGATAAACCTGGTGGTCATAGCTTCGCACCCAGATATAGCCGTATTTATCCTCTTTTATGTTGTCCAGGCGGTTGTTGCTTAGTCCGATACTATCTCCCGGTTGTGCTTTATAGTTCTTGAATGTATATCCGTCAAATTTATAAAGTCCATCCCATGTGGCGAACCACATAATTCCTTTATGGTCTTGCATAATTCCCTGTATGGTTTTCTGTGCAAGTCCATCCTTAGAAGTATATTGTGTAAAGGTGTGTGGCAATTGCGCTAGACATACAGTGATGCTGAGTATACAAAAAGTGAATAGTATTCCGATTCGTTTCATGATTGGATTCCAAACGAGATTTATTTCAACCATTTATTAAAGAACTCCAAAGTTTCCCGTTGCATCTCTTTATTGAAAAAGTGCTTCTCTTCCCATATTTTAGTAACCAGACGGTCGGAGACTTCCTGGCTCTGCCAAACAGACTGCATGATGCTATAGGCATCTTTTACTCCTTCTACAGGGAATAGTTTGTCTTGGGTACCATTGAAGAATAAGGTTGGTTTGGGACATGCAATGCTTGCCACGTGCGGGTAATCGAGGTAGCGGCGTAGGCCGGGTATCAGCATTGAAAAGGCGGAACCGCCCTTATTCTGATTATTAGTCAGCGTCATCAGATGCTCTGTGGTATTCATCCAGCAGATGGAAGCGGATGCTTTTACACAATCAGTCAGCGCAGCCAGCATCCAGGAACGGTAGGCTCCCATCGAGAATCCCAAACAACCGACCCTGTTTTTATCTACCATTGGCAGTGAAGCCAGAAACTCGGCACTACGCACATCATCCATGTTGATAAAAGCCCCCCAGGATGCCCCCATTTGCATGAAATTGGAAGCCAGTGCCTGCTGTCCGTCATAACTTACTCCTTCCTTTCGTCCGCGTTCTCCCCAAAACAGGGCGTCGATAGACAGTACTACGTAACCGTTTTGTGCAAAGTAATCTCCGGTATATTGTCCGTCATAACAACGGACCACCCAATCTTCGGCATCAGCCGATATTTCCGGAGAGACTCCGAAAGGACGTACCATTTTCTCTTTGCCGATGGAAAAGTGTGCTCCATGATCGTGCAGCATTATCACAGCCGGAAAAGGCCCCTTTCCGTCAGGAACCAATAAATAAGCCGGTATGCGGGACCATTCCGAAACATTAAACCATATCTTGCGGGCTTCATATCCCGCCCGCTGCTCTGTTCCGACGACAGACATATCGTATTTCGAGGGAGCAGGTGGCAGATTCTGCATGCACTCCATCACTATATTTCGTGTTTCGATTCTCCATTTCCCAAAGTCTTTTGTGGTAGACTTTCCCCATGCTGCGGGATAGGTAAGTTGCTGTTTCAGTTGCTCGTAGAAAACGGGCATGTTCTTTGTCACTTCATAACTTACCGTATCAACTTGTTGAGCCTTTATACCCAGACTTACGGTAAGGAAAACAGCATAAAGTATAACGCTTGGTTTCATAGTGGTATTTAAAATAATGACAAATATACGATATTTTCGGCGAAATGCGTATCTTTACCCCACAGAACGAATATGTTATGAGAAAACTTCTATATCTGGTCATAGGCTTATTGTTTGTATTTGCGTTACCGTCCGGAGCACAGCCGGAGTGTGTCTTTACCCATTATTCGTCCGAAGAGGGACTTTCGCAGAATACTGTCATGAATATTCTGCAAGACAGAAAGGGAAATATGTGGTTTGCCACTTGGGATGGCATCAATAAATTCGATGGGTATGATTTCAGGACTTATAAGGCAAAGTTTGATAACCGCATTAACCTGACAAACAACCGGGTGGACTATATGTACGAAGACCGGTACGGCTTTCTGTGGCTGCTCACTTACGACAATCAGGCTTGGCGTTTTAATCCCCGTACCGAAGTATTTGAACATGTTCCTGCCATGAAAGAAGAAGGAAGCAGGTTTGTGGTAACTTCAATCAAGGTATTGCCTTGCGGTTCGGTCTGGTTGCTTTCGGAGGAAGAAGGGGCTATCCGCATCAAGACCGATCCGGAGAGTTTTCGCCTTTCGCCAGAGATGTATTCAGTTGATAACGGTTTGTTCCCGGCCGCACGCGTATATGATGTTTATGAGGATGCTTCCGGAAATGAGTGGATGCTGACTGACAACGGGCTGGGGATGCTTGCTGCCGGAAGTGGTGCCCTTACGTCCTTTTTCGTAGAGAAAACATTGAAGAAAGAGAAAGGCGGCCAAATTTTTTATACAGCCCAGGAATGTGGAAATGAAATCTTTTTCGGGTCGGATAGCGGACGCGTATGGCGTTATCAGAAGAAAAACGGCCGGTTTCTGTTATTGCAGTTGCCTTGTGCCTCACATATCGTGGCTGTAGGAAAGATTGACGAACATAATCTGATAATGGTTACAGAGACAGACGGATTTTTTACTTACAATACGCCCGCTAAGACAACTGTTCATTATCCGGCTTCCCGTCTGCCGGGTGCTCCTGTTCACTCCATTTATATAGACAGAAACTCGGAAGTATGGTTCGGGCAGGATATTGCGGGAACCGTTGCACATTTTAATGCAAGGACAAAAGTGCTGAAAACGGAAGTAATCCCGGTAGAGCCTACATCTACCGACCGTTCCCGTCCGGCTTTTCACGTGCACGAAGATATTTTCGGTTCTGTTTGGGTGCATCCCTATGGCGGAGGTTTTTCGCGTTTCGATAAGGCTGCTAATTGCCTGCGTCCTTTCTATAACGGCTTTTCGGATACCGACTGGCGTTTTTCCAATAAAATCCATTCTGCTTTTTCCGACAGGCAAGGCAATCTGTGGATGTGCACCCATTCCAAGGGACTGGAGAAAATCACTTTCCGCTCTTCCTTTTTCAGTATGATGACGCCGGAACCTCATCGGTATGAATCATTGAGCAATGAGGTGCGTGCTCTTTGCGAAGACACGGAGCATAATCTTTGGGTGGGACTGAAAGACGGCAAAATAAGGATTTACGATAAGAATCGCACGGAACTGGGATACTTCACGGAGACAGGTACGATATCACATGCGGGGATACCGTTAAAGGGAAATACTTATTGCATATTTCAAGACAGTAAGCACAACATTTGGATTGCCACCAAGGGTGAGGGATTGGTAAAAGCCCGGCCTCAGGGTGGAGGACATTATAAACTGACCCGCTATTGCCATAGTAGGGATGATATCTACAGCCTGAGTGACAACAATGTATATTGTGTTTATGAGGACGTGAAAGGCCGTATCTGGGTTGCCACTTTTGGAGGAGGAATCAACTACCTCACCCATAACCGTGGCGGACGGGAGATATTTGTTAACCACCGTAACAACCTGAAAGGTTTCCCTATAGATAATTGCCATAAAGTACGCTTCGTTACAGGTGACCATCGCGGAAATATATGGATTGCCACTACAGTCGGCGCATTAATGGTAAACAGTGATTTTAAGAAGCCCGAAGATGCAGTGTTTCATCACTATGTACGTGTGCAGAACGATGTAAACAGCTTGAGTAATAACGATGTGCACTATATTCTGTCTACCCGGAAGAACGAACTTTATCTGGTTACTTTCGGCGGCGGGCTGAATAAGTTGCAGACTATAGATGCTGCCGGCAACGCAATATTCAAGTCGTATGGCGTGGCCGAGGGATTGCCTTCGGATATATTGCTCTCCATACGTGAGGATAACAGGGGTAATCTTTGGATGAGTACGGAGAATGGCATCAGCAAATTTATTCCAGAAGAAGAACGTTTTGAAAACTATGCAGACGGTCATGTCTCGCCTCATGTCCGCTTCAGCGAAGCGGCATCGGCCTATACTTCGTGGGGAGACTTGCTGTTTGGTACGAGCAACGGCGTCTTGCTGTTCAATCCCGATTCTATCAGGAAGAGCACATATGTACCGCCGTTAGTGTTTTCCAAATTGCTTATAGCCAATGAAGACGTTGTGCCGGATGAAAAAAATATATTGAAAGAGAGTTTGGATGATACCCGTGAATTGCAACTCTCGCACGAGGAAAATATTTTCACGATTCGTTTTGCCGCACTTGACTATACGGAACCTGCCGGAATACAGTATGCCTATATTCTGGAGGGATTTGAGAAATCTTGGAACTATGTCGGCAAGCAGCGTACCGCCACCTATACCAACCTGCCCAAAGGGCATTATGTGTTTAAGGTACGTGCCACCAATGCCGATGGAGTATGGACGGATAACATGCGCTTGCTTGATATTGAAGTGCTTCCTTCCTTTTGGGAAACTCCTTTTGCCTATTTCCTGTATGTCCTGTTTGTTCTGTTGATTATAATAACGGCTGTTTATATCTTGTTTACGATTTATCGTCTGAAGCACGAAGTTGTTGTGGAACAGCATATGACAGATATGAAATTACGTTTCTTTACAGATATTTCCCATGAACTGCGTACTCCTTTAACCCTGATTTCAGGTCCGGTGGAATACGTGCTGGAGCATACGCAACTGCCGGCGGATGCCCGTGAACAGTTACAGGTTGTGGAGCGCAACACAAATCGTATGTTGCGTCTCATCAATCAGATACTCGACTTCCGTAAGATTCAGAACAAAAAAATGAAGATGCAGGTGCAGCGTGTCAATGTAGTGGCCTTTACCCGCAAGATAATGGAGAATTTCGATTCAGTGGCCGAGGAGCATCACATTGACTTTTTGTTCGAAACGGAAAAGCCCGAACTTTATCTGTGGGTGGATGTCGATAAATATGAAAAGATTATTTTCAACTTGCTCTCCAATGCTTTCAAATATACTCCGAATGGAAAAATGATAAAGGTTTTTATCCATGAGGACGAGGAAACCGTTTCTATTGGCGTGCAGGACCAGGGTATCGGTATTGCCGAGAACAAGAAGAAATCTATTTTTGTCCGTTTTGAGAATCTGGTAGACCGTAATTTGTTCAATCCAAGCACCGGCATCGGTTTGTCATTGGTAAAAGAACTGGTGGAGATGCACAAAGCTTTGATTACGGTAGATAGTAAGTTGGGAGAAGGCAGTTGCTTCAAGATTGACTTTATGAAAGGCAAGGAGCAGTATGACGAATCGGTGGAATTTATGCAGGACGATATAACAGTTGGTCTGGAGGCTTATCACCGGCAAACGGCGGATACGGAAGACGCGCAGCCCTCACAACCGGAAACGGGTTCTCAGGAAAAAGGCGGTGGAGATGCATCCAAAGATTTGATGCTGCTGGTAGAAGATAACTCCGAACTGCGTATTTTCCTGCGCAGCATCTTCGCTTCCGAGTATCGCATTGTAGAGGCTGCCAATGGTATGGAGGGGCTGAATAAGGCGTTGAAGTTTCTGCCGGATATTATTATCAGCGACGTGATGATGCCGGAAAAAGACGGTATCGCCATGACCCGTGAATTGCGTGCTGATATGACTACCAGCCATATTCCCATTGTGTTGCTTACGGCGAAGTCGTCCATCGAAAGTAAGTTGGAAGGATTGGAGTACGGTGCTGATGATTATATAACCAAACCTTTCAGCGCCACCTATTTAAAAGCACGTGTAAAGAACTTGCTTGCCCAGCGGCAGAAACTGCAAACTTTGTACCGCCAGAACTTGATGCAGGCAGGAGCGGTTGCAGCTGTTGCCGATGAACAGAGTATCGGTAATGTCCAGGATAATCCTCAAACGGATAAATCTGCGGCAATGTCTCCCAACGACCGTAAGTTTATGGATAAACTTATAGAACTGATGGAGAAGAACATGGATAACGGTGACTTGGTAGTAGATGATTTTGTGCAGGAACTTGCCGTGAGCCGTTCCGTATTCTTCAAGAAGTTGAAAACCTTGACCGGACTGGCGCCTATCGAGTTCATTAAGGAAATGCGTATCAACCGTGCAGCTCAGTTGATAGCCACCGGTGAGTATTCCATGACGCAAATATCCTATATGGTGGGTATCAATGACCCTCGTTATTTCAGTAAGTGTTTCAAGCAGAAAAAGGGAATGACACCCACGGAGTATCGGGATAAAGTGCTGAAATAAACCATTATTCGTGTTCAGAATGAACATAAACTATTGGAGTCTTGTTGTATTTGAATTATTTGAAAACTAAACAAAGTCTATGATTATATATTTGATATGCTTGCTGGTTATTGGCTTGATAATAGTCTGGAATATAAAAAAGGCTCCTTCGGATAAGGATTTGTGGGGAGAGGAAGATGAGTAAGTTGTAAAAAGAGAAAGATGAATTCCGAAATTCTGATACTTCGGAATTCATCTTTCTTTTAGTGAATATTATTCAGAAAACGGAAGCAATAATCAATATCCAGGATTTTGGTCTTCCATACTCAACTGGCCGTTGGCATCGATAGCTGCTTGTGGGATAGGCCATAATAATTTTTCTCCTATGGTAGCAGCGGCTGTACCTATCATATGCGGATTGTATTTGTCGTTGTATTCAACCAATTTACCGGTACGACGAAGGTCCATACGACGATAACCGTTTCCAAACATTTCGCAGGCCGACTCTTTCAATATGATGTCCAAATCAATATTATTTTCAGCTGTTAAACCGGCGCGTTCACGTACAACATTCAAACGCTCCAAAGCTTTGGGATCATTCAATTTGTAGTAAGCTTCGGCTGCTACGAAAAACATTTCCGGCAGTGTGATTACGTGGAGGTCGCGGAAACTCTTTCCGGCATTATAGTCAGCGGTTTGGCTGTCGTCAAATTTCCGGCAAGGCTGTACAGACCAACTGAGTTTTTGCGTGGAGGCATCGTCAAAATCATATTTGGCAATAACCCCGTCCGGATATTCTGCCAGGTCTTTTACGTAAGTGGACATTGGCTCCATTTTGGCTGTTTTATCATTTTGTGGAATGATAAATGTGTTTTTCCGGTTTTCCGGGTCTTTGGCACGCCACTCAGCAACGGAAGCAGCGTCACTTTCCCAATAAGCCGGATAATACACTCCTACCATTTTGCCGTCAGCTTTACCGCCATTTTTGTAGAAAGAGAAATAGTCGCCGATAGGCTTGCCTTTTTCATCTTTAAATCCGTTCTTGATATCCCATTCTTTCTTGACCAGTAGGGTCTTCATGAAAGTTGCATCGTAGCGTTTGTCTCCTTTTTCAAAATTTCTCAATGCATGCATGTAAGGTATGAAAGATGAACTACCATTTTTCATGCCTTCTTCGCTACCCCCGTAATAGTTGGAAAAGAAACTCTGCCAACGATTACCGTCATTTTTGTCATGCTGGTTTTCTGCATCGTATTCCACATCGAAGATAAACTCTTCATTGTCATCTCCGGAACGGTCGGCAGCCCATAATTTGGCGAATTCGGTTGTCAGTTTGCGTCCGGCAATAACTTCGTCGGCATAGGCTGCCGCTTTGGTAAAGTAATCATCTTTCTTTAAGTCCCATGCAGCAGACAAGTAAGTTTTTGCCAGCAATGCCTTAACGGCTTCTATGCTGGCTTCCCCTCCTCCTTTTGTTGCAGAAGAAGCAACCAATTTGTTATTGTCGATAATGTTGGTCAGTTCTGTGATGATATGCGTATATACTGCTTCTGCCGTAGCACGGGGCTGTTCTTTGATTTCACCGGCCTGTTTGGCATATTCGGTTACTAAAGGAACGCCGCCAAAATTATTGACCAGCAAGTAATAATACAAACACTCGATGAAACGGCCTTCATCAATGTTTTTTTGTTTTATATCTTCACTCACCGTTGATTGTGCAGCATAGTACTGAATGGCAAGACATGAACGTATTCCATCGTAGCAATCTGTGTAGAAGTTTTTTACAGTCCCATTTTCAGGAGTAAAATTAGACCAACGGTGAAGAGCTGCACTGATATCATTGCGTCCATCCTGATACAAGTCTGTTCCGGAGTTGAAATAAGCGGTTACATCACTGCTGTTAAAGATATTTTTCAGTTGGGCGTATGCATCGTATGTCAGAGCTTGTAAACCGGCAGAAGTGGTAAAATATTCCACATCATTTACCGCGCTTTTATTGTCAGGTGTGAGGAAATCGTCACAGCCGGTCAATGTGATAGAGCCAGCCATGCACATTGTGTATAATAGTTTTTTATATAGTTTCATATTACTTATATGTTTTACTGGTTAGAATTTGATATTTGCACCAATCTGGTAGGTTACGGAAGCCGGTCCGCCGTCAGTCAGGTTTGCGCTTGCCCATTCCGGATCGAAACCATCGTAGCCGGTGAAGCAGAACGGATTAAGTACGTTTACGTAAAGGCGTAAATGTTTAACGGCTATTTTGCTCATCCACTTCTTCGGGAAAGTATAACCTAAAGTGATGTTTTTAACCTTTACAAAAGACGTTTTTTGGTATCTTACTCCCGAGCTGCTTTTACTGAAGTAACCGCCACCGGTTTTTTCATAATTGTTAGGATAGGGGTAAGCACCCATATGCGGTGTTTCCAAGTAAGTGATGTCTCCTGTTGCCTTGTCCAAAACCGGAGTTCCTGCTGGGATATAGTAATCGAAACTCATCTTTTGACGGCCACGGTCGCTGATATCCATGTATTGTTCGTGGAAATAACTGCGTGACCATTGTCCTTGTTTGGTGTAAAGCATAAACGAGAAGTCGAAGCCTTTATAGGTCATTGTGGAGCTCAGGCTACCGGTCCATTTAGGGTCGGTGCATCCATAAATCTGCTTGTCCTCGTCATTGATTTTTCCATCATCGTTCCAGTCGTTTACAGCCATCTGGCCTTCGTACCATTTCAGTTTATTGGGACTCTTGGGACCATATTTGTCGTACACTTCCTGTAATGTATAGTGTTTGTCTCCATTGATAGTGTGCATCGTGACTCCGTCCGCCGTAATTACACCTGCATAGGTGTAGTCGCGCAGTACATTCAGGCGTTCGCCTATGAACCAGTTGTTGCTGACATCGTCTCCGCTCGGCAGTTCTTTGATTTTACTCCAGTTGCGTGCGAATGCTACATTGACATCCCATGTAAAGTTCTGGTTGCGTATAACTCCGAAGTTGACGCCCAACTCAATACCGGCGTTCTGAACAGAGCCAATGTTGGTTGTCAGACTGCTTTCTCCAGTTTCCAAAGGCACTGTTGATTTCATGATTTGTCCGTCGGCAAGGCGGCGATAAGCATCTGCCGTTATATTGATCCGGTTCTGCAATACTGCAAAGTCCACACCGAAGTTGAATTCCTTGATTTTCTCCCACATCAGGGCTTGGTCAATGATTCCGTTACCGTAATAACCTTGGAATTCATTACCGCCGATTACAGCATAAGATGGTCCCGATGTGTAATAGCTTGTAGCATAATCTCCTACATTATTGTTACCGGTAATACCATAGGACAGGCGAAGTTTCAGATTATCCAACCATTCCACATCTTTCAGGAAATCTTCTTCAGACATTCTCCATGCCAGGGCGGCAGAGGGGAACCATCCCCAGCGGTTGCCTTTTGCGAAGCGTGAAGAGGCATCGGCACGTACGGTAACTGTGGCCATGTAACGTTCTTTGTAGGCGTAGTTCAGGCGGGCAGCTACGGAAACCATGGACGATTCGGTATACGAGGACTTGGTAGCCTGGTTTTTGGCACCTTTTTCCATGGCATGATAAGACAATCTGTCGTCTGATATATCGGTAACGGATTGGGTATAAGTCTCTTTGTCTGTTCTATACATGGAGAATAATCCCATAGCTCCCAAGCGGTGATTGCCCCAGGTCTTGGTGAAATCAATCTGGTTATCCCATGTCCAGTCCATCCGGTCTGTGTTGACAACCGATGCATAGTTTTGCTTTTTATTCTGGTAATATGCCGTTCCGTCAGGATATTTGTCCGAAACGCCGGTACCCATGAAGATACCTTGACGTCCATGGTAGAAGTTGGGAGAGAAAGTCGTTGTGAATTTCAGTCCTTTCATAAGATTGAAGCGGAGATAAGCATTACCGAACACATGGAATTTGCGGGTCTGGTTTTCGTAAGCATCGATATCCAAATCAACCAATGGAGACGGAGTAGATGTTAAAGACATATTGCCCACTTTTGCTGGTCTGGCCAACAGGTTTCCGTCTTCATCCCACGGAGAAATGACCGGAGCAAACCAGAAAGCATTGTTGTAAGGAGAATACGCATTGGAAGAATCGGTAATCCAGTCATCCTGCACATCGTATACCATATTGACCGACATACCTGCTTCCACTACTTTAGATAATTTGCTGTCGAAAGCAGCTTTGATGTTGAAGCGGTCATAGCTGTTTTTCTTGAAAACATTTTCTTCGCCTTGATAACCAGCGCCCAAGCGGTAGGATGTTTTCTCGCTTGCACCGCTTGCACTGATGAAGTGGTTTTGTTGTGAACCGGTCTGCAACACCTGGTCTGCCCAATCATAACTTTCATTATTCATCCACCGTGTATACAAAGGCGACTCTTTCCACTCAGTGCCATTCTGGAATACAGACTGCAAGTCTGCATCTTTGATTATATATTTGATATGTCCCGTTTCATCCGGACCGCTTGAAGTTGTATATTTGGCAAAGCGGTAGTTCATCCATTCCGTAGACTCCATGAATTTGGGCATGCGGGCTACTTTTCGGATACCGTAGTAACCATCGTATGTAATTTCTACCGGTTGGGCTTTGCTTTGTCCGGCTCCGGCTCCTTTAGTGGTAATCAAAATCACTCCTTCGGATGCACGCGAACCGTAGATGGCTGTGGAAGAAGCATCTTTCAGCACATCGATACGTTCGATATCTTCGGAGTTCAGAAAGTCGATAGAAGAGACTACCATACCATCCACTACGTAAAGAGGACCGTTTGAATTGTTAATGGAAGATTGACCGCGGATTTGCATGCTGAATTTACCATTGGCGCGACTGTTGGTTGCCGTGATGTTGACTCCCGGAACAGATCCCTGCAGAGCATCTTCTACGCGGAGCGCACCACGGGCGGCCAATTTATCGGCAGAAACCGAAGCCAAGGAACCTGTCACATCGGTTTTCTTCATTGTTCCGTAACCTACCACCACCACTTCATCCAATGCCTGCGCATCTTCTTTCAGTGTTACCTTAATGTTCTTTTGGCTGCCCACTGTAACGGTTTGCGTGATATAACCGATAAATGATACCTGGATTTTTGCATTGGGCTGTACGCTGAGTTTGAAATTACCGTCAATATCGGTAATTACACCGTTGGTCGTACCTACTTCCAATACGTTTGCACCGATAATAGGTTCACCTGTACCGTCGATTACGGTACCTGAGATTTGGTGACCTTGTGCAAAGGCGATTAAGCATAGCATACTCAACGACAGAGTAGCCAATGCTCTTTTTGCAAGTCTTTTTAGATTCATAAGTTTGTTTTTTATAGTTATTAAATGTAGTAAGGCTGATAATCGTAATGAGGTATTCTCACCCGTTATCGAACACAAAAATACATGATATATCGTAAATTTTATAGTATTTTTTGATATTCTTTGTGGAAAAATTAACTGTTATCCTCTGACTGTCCGTGTGGCATATTCTCCTTTCTCCCTTCACATCTCCCTATTCATCAGGCTTTGCGGGTGAACCCTTGGTTGGGAGGACCATAACAGATAAGCACTTCATTTTTTTATGTCAGAGACACTACCGGATAGAAATTTCCATAGCGTCCGTGCTTTCGCAGAAAACCGGCAGGCACGAGTTGCTGCGAAAAACTGTTCGGGTTGCTTCCCCTCATGGCGGCAGGGTTTTGTTTTTTCAGTTCTTTGAAGATGTCGGCAGCGGAGAGATTTCTTATTTTTTCTTTTGGGTCCTCGGATGTTGCAGGACGGAAACAACTGCGTAGTACTTCTTCTGCCGGATTGCGGTGCTGGAAGATGAGGTTGTGCTCTTGGAGCTCTTCCTCTTCTTCGGCCGAAAACCAATAGCGTGCTCCATCCGAAAGTTCCTGTTTCAGTTGTGCATAGATTTGCTTGTGCTCAATGCAGGTACAATCAATTTTATCCTTTACCTCTACACAGAGAAAACGGCGGCTACCGGTGTTGTCAGACAATAAGTCGAAACGGTTGCTCGTGCCGATGAAAGAAGCGATACGGGGCAGGTTACGGAAATTCTTTTGGTATGCCTTGCAAAGGTTTAAATCCGCCATTTGCATCAGGTTTTTGAGCAGTGGTATTTTTCCTGGAGAATATTTATCGAATTCATCGAGGTTCAGCAGTCCCATTTCCGACATTTTGCGGGTGGCATTGCTCCGTGAGGTCAGCTCCACTTCATCCGAATAGTAGCGGGACAAGCTGTCGGGCATCAGACTTTTGCAGAATGTGGATTTCAGGCAGCCTTGTCGGATGCTGACGAGTAGGGGAGCTACGCTGTTGGCATGCTTTCCGGTCTGTCCTGTCCATTGGGCAGTGAGACCGAGCATCCATGTATGGAAACCGTTTATCCAATATGATTCGGACGAGATGCGTTGGGCCAGTCGGGTTATCCGGTCGATGCCATCCCAAACGGGAAGCTGTTCAAAATAAAGCAGGAAGGGATGATATTCAGGTACATGTTTGGAGAAAAGAAAACGGCTGATATCTTTGTCCCAACATAGAATTCCCCGGGCATGGGCTTCGAGGCATAGGGTATTCAGTTCCCGTTTGCCGATGGTGACAAACGTTTTGTCTGCGGCATTGGCGGGGCGGTATTCGGTTTCGTCTGTCAGCAGGTTGTAACGGAAGAGGTAACTGTTTTGCAAAAAGCGGTTTACCTGTTCTGTCAAGTTACATTTTTGCACGCGGGCAGGTTTGTCAAGCTTCCGGTTTCTTAGTAGAAAGAGGATAAATTTCATAATGCTTTTTTTCATGGTATGCATTGTTTTTATTAATGGGTTCATGCCACTAAGTTACTATCGGCAGGAAGCCTTTTGCAAGTCTTTCTTATACTATTTTTATTGGTGGTACAGTATGTGGAAAGACCTTGTGTTATTGTATTTTCAATGTGAGATAATTCTTTTTCTCTCGTTGTAAAATAGGGTGTTGACTATAGTCAACCGTTCTGTTCATTACTGTCGGCTGTTCTGTTTACAACAGTCGGCTGCTTTGTTGACTGTTGTCGGTAACCGGTTTATCTTAAAGGAAAAATAGATTATCTCGTAGGAAAACACTATATTTACACAATATAAATAAATACTGCACAATGGCAATTCATTTTGAATGGTATGAGAATCCGGTTCCACCAAACCGGCCGGATGAGAAAAAACTCCATGCACGCATTACGTACAATGGAAAGGTAGGGACAGACTACGTGAGGCGTAAAATCCAGGAGCGTTGTTCGCTGACGGAAACGGATGTAACGGCTGTGCTCGATGCACTGTCGCATGTGTTAGGGCAGGAACTGGGCGACGGACGTCAAGTGCATCTGGACGGGATAGGCTATTTTCATCCTACGCTGAAATGTATAGAAGAGGTGACGGCAGAGACGAAACGCAAAAACACCAAAGTTCGTTTAAAAGGTATCAAGTTTCGTGCCGACCAGGCATTGAAGAACGAAGTAGGAGCTGTAAAGCTTAAAAATATCAAGCATGACGGACACTCCAGTAAGTTATCGGACGTGGAAATAGACATGCGCCTCCGTGCTTATTTTGCCGACCATCAGCTGATGACCCGTGCAGACTTCCAACAGATTTGCGGATTTATGAGGTCGAAGGCTATGGAACATATCCGCAGATTGAAGTTGGAAGGAAAAATACGGAATATAGGACTGCCTACACAACCGATATACGTACCCGTGGAGGGATATTACGGGATAAGCAGGGATAGGATTGTCCGGAAATGATTTTTTGACTTTTATTATGGATTTGCGGGTGAAGGCTTGGAAAGAGGCTTCACCCGCAAATGCTGATGGATAGGGAGATGTGAAGGGTAAAGAGATAAATGACAGATGGATATAAGCATATATCTTTATGATGTTTTTTAGCAGGTAAAACAATTTTTAGCAGTTTTATGTCAAAATCTACACAAGAGATGTGACTTAAAAAATGAATTTTGCCCCGTGAACAAATATCGTGGAGAACATTATTTTTTTAACACATCTTTTTATGTATAATCAACAAAGACTAAAGAAAGTTGCTTTGATGCTCATGATGAGCATGCTTTGCCTGATTTCCTTTGCACAGGAAAGACAGGTGCAGGGCATCGTGAAAGACAAGAGCGGTGAACCGATGATTGGTGTCAACGTTTTGGTAAAAGGTACCACCAACGGTACCATAACTGGAGTGGACGGAGATTTTACGCTTTCGGGCGTGAAAAAGTCCGATATCCTCTCTTTTACCTATATCGGCTTTAAGAATAAAGAGCTGAAGTATGAAGGAGAAAAACTGCTGAATGTGGTTTTGGAAGAGGATTCCGAGTTATTGGATGAAGTTGTTGTCATTGGTTACGGTACGGTGAATAAGCGAGACCTGACCGGTTCCGTAGCTTCCGTCAGTTCGCAGGATATTGCATCTATTCCGGTATCTAGCGCTTCCGAAGCATTGACCGGTAAAATGGCGGGGGTGAATATCACTACTACGGAGGGTTCTCCCGATGCGGATATTAAGATACGTATACGTGGTGGTGGTTCTTTGTCGCAAGACAATTCACCTCTTTATATAGTAGACGGTTTTCCTGTATCCAGTATCAGTGACATTGCTCCGTCTGAAATTCAGAGTATTGATGTCTTGAAAGATGCTTCTTCTACAGCTATTTACGGTGCACGTGGTGCTAATGGTGTAATTATCGTTACTACCAAGAGTGGTAAAGAAGGAAAGGTTCAAGTGGATTTTGGCGCTTCGTTCGGTTTTAAGAAAGTGACTAAAATGACTGAAGTGATGAGTCCTTATGATTTTGTGGCTTATCAACGTGAAATCGGTTCGTTGGATTACGGAAATTATAATGATATGGATATCTGGAAATCAATCGATGGTATTGACTATCAGGATGAGATATTCGGACGAACAGGTAATCAGCAGCAATATAATGTGAATGTGGCCGGGGGTAGCAAACAATTGACCTACAGTGTAAGTTATGCTCATAATGAAGAAAAAAGCATTATGCTTGGCTCAGGTTTTAAGAAAGATAATATCAATGCAAAGCTTAAGTCGGAACTGAACAAATGGCTGACTTTAGACTTCAATGCGCGTTTGAGTTATTCTACTATCGAGGGTTTGAGTGGTGGTGCTGATACGAATGAGTCCAATGCTGCTAATTCTACTGTAGCCAATGCGGTGGTTTTCCGTCCGGTCAATGCTTTGTCTCATAGTTCGGATGATGATGAGGAGAGCAATGCTGCTTTACAGAAAACGCCTTTGGAACGTTTGCTGGCAACGAATAAAGGACGCAATTCTTTCCGTCAGAATTATAATTTCGGTTTGAATTGGAAGCCGTTTAAGAACTGGACTTTCCGCTCGGAATTTGGTTATGGTTGGAGATATGAAGATACAGAACAATATTGGGGTACTGACGCTGTAAGTAACTCTAAATATGGTTATAACGGACGTCCTCAGGCATATTTGCTGCGTGAGACGACAAAGAACTGGCGCAATGCCAATACTCTTACTTACGAAAATAAGAAAATGTTTGATGGTCGTGACCGTTTGAATGTGCTCGTGGGACATGAAGTGAGCAGCAGCATGGAGGAATCCATAGAGAATGTGTCTGTAAATTTCCCTACAACAATGGGATTTGAGGATATGAAAGCCAATATGGGGGCCGGCACGGCATTGCCGAACCAGTCTACTATCTCTGCCGAAGAGAACATGCTTTCATTCTTCGGGCGTGTCAATTACACGATGATGGACAAGTATTTGCTTACGGTAACGGTACGTGCCGATGGTTCCAGTAAGTTTGGAGATGGAAACCGTTGGGGCGTTTTCCCCTCTGCCGCATTGGCATGGCGTATTTCCGATGAGGCGTTTATGGCTAATACAAAGGATTGGTTGTCTGCATTGAAATTGCGTTTGAGTTTTGGTACGGCTGGTAACAACCGGATTAATTCAGGGCTTCTTTATACTACTTACTCGTTGAGTGGCAATGATTCCCGTAATCCTTTCTTCAATGGAACCAGTACACCTATGTTGGAACATGGGACCTATCTTTATAACCCAAAGTTGAAATGGGAGACTACCGTTACCCGTAACTTGGGTATTGACTATGGTTTTTGGAACAATCGTATTTCGGGTTCGGTAGATGTATATTGGAATACGACCAGAGATTTGCTGATGAAGGCGGAGATACCCGGTAACTCCGGTTATTCTTATCAGTATCAGAATTTTGGACAGACTTCGAATAAAGGTATTGAAATGTCGATGGATGCAGTATTGGTAGATACGAAAAACTTCAGCTTGAACTTTACTGCCAATGTTGCCTACAACCGAAACCGAATTGACAAATTGACCACCGACAGCCCTTGGCAGAGTAGCAATTGGGCAGGAAGCACTATTTCCAAATATGAAGATTTCCGTGTGGAAGAGGGTGGACGTCTGGGTGAAGTATGGGGATTCCGTACCAATGGATATTATACAGTATATGATCCTGTTACCAATCCGACCGGAGAATTGGTATGGGGCGATAAACAATGGGTGCTGAAAGATGGCATGAAAGATAACAGCCCTACGATAACAGGAGGTTCTTACTATCCTGGCGGATTGAAAATACAAACCGATGAGAATGGAAATCCTTTGAAACAGCGTCTTGGAAACACTGTAGCTCCTTGGGTAGGCGGTTTTGGGCTGAATGGGCGTTTCGGCAATAGCCGCACCGGTGAGTTGGATGTGAATATCTTCTTTAACTATTCTACCGGCAATGTGATTATCAACGGTACAAAATTGGCATCGTCTTTCCGTTCCGGCTCTAGGACCGGTTATAACTTGAATAATGATTTCCGTCTTGGTAACCGATATACATGGATCGATCCGGAAACAGGCTTGAATCTTGCCAGCTCTTCAACCGCAGTCTTGAATCATTATGGTGACATGCAAGCTGCCGGATTGCGCCTGAATGAAATCAATTCCAGTGCCAATATGTATAATCCGGCTGCTGCTTCTACGATGCAGTTAATAGATTATGCGGTGGAGGATGCTTCTTTCTTGCGCCTGAACAATCTTACTATCGGTTATTCGCTGCCTAAGCACCTTGTTAAGAAAGCATTCTTGCAGAATGTAAGGGTTTATCTGACCGGATATAACTTGTTCTGTTGGACCAGCTATAGCGGAGCCGATCCTGAAGTGGATGTGAGCAGCAAGCGCAACGCCATGACACCGGGTGTGGACTATGCCGCTTATCCCAAGAGCCGTACGTTTGTAGGCGGCATTAACATTACATTCTAAAACCTAACAGATATTGACTGATATGAGAAATATATATAAAACTTTATGTTTAGCGGCAGGGTTGGTTGCCATGACTTCCTGTTCTGATTTTCTGGATCAGACTTCTCCTTCCGAACTGGATAATAAAACTACTTTTAATAACACATACTATACGGAACTGACCGTGAATAAGATTTACGGAAGTCTGACTCAGGACCAAGCCTACTCCAACTTTATGCCTATTATAGCAGGTCTGAATACGGATTGTGAATTGGTGGACGGACTTGGTACCGATGCCAGCAATACCTCCAGCGAACGCGGTAATATGAATTACAATGCTAATCCGGGTTGGACGCAACTTTCGCGTGTATGGGATGTGATGTATGGCATTATTGAGAACGCCAATCTGGTAATAGATGGCATAAACAACAGCGAGCTGATTAAGACGAAAGGCGATGATTGCGATATGATGCTACGCTTCCGTGCCGAAGCTAAAGTGTTGCGTGCAATGATTTATTTCGACTTGATTCGCCTTTTCGGAGATATTCCGTTTGCTACCGGTGCTTCGGATAGCAATCTGGAAAATGTGTATGTAGGGAAGACTGACCGTGATGTTATTATGGAGGCTTTGATTGGCGATTTGGAAGAATCCATTCCTTATCTGCCTTGGGCAGGTGGTACAACTTACACCACAGAGCGTGTCACCAAAGGATATGCACATGGTTTGCTGGCAAACATAGCATTGACCCGTGCCGGATGGTTTATTCGTGAAGCTGCGAAGGAAGGATATGTGACAGCTACGGAAAACTCAGATCCGGCTTATCCTACTCAGCGTTGCGATGATGAAAAACGTCATGAGATGTATAAATTGGCAGAGGAACATCTTGCCGCTATCATCAATGATAATACACACTCGATGACTCCCACTCTTGCAGGTTATTGGAATGGGGTGAACTTGTGTGAACTGGATAATACCTATCGTGAAAATTTGTTTGAAATCCCGATGGGGCTGAATAATAGCAGTGAATTGGGGTATACTGTAGGATTTCGTGTAAACGGTGCTTTTCCCGGTGGTGTGTCTGAGGAACATAACTATGGTCCGAAAGGTAATTCCAGTGGTAAGCTCAAACTGACAGCTCCTTATTATATGTCTTTTGATGCTGCAGACCAGCGTCGTGACCTGACTTGTGCCCTGATGCAGATTCGTACGAAGAGTGGCGTTTATAAAGAAGATATGCTTGGCAATGCTCCTTTTGCCATTTATTGCGGCAAGTGGGACTATCGTAAGATGAAAAATCGGAAAGACGGTTGGTGGGATGCTGTGAAAGCAAGCGACCAGAAAGTGTGCAGTGGCATCAATGTTGTAAAGATGCGCTATCCTCATGTTTTACTTATGTATGCGGAGGTTATGAATGAACTTTATGGCAGCTATAATACAGGTGGCGAGTATTGTTCAAAAACAGCTTTCGAAGCTCTTTCCGAGATACATACACGTGCCTTCAACGGTGACAAGGCTGCTGCAGAGGCTCATTTGACGAAACTCATTAATGAACAGGGCTTCTTTGAAACGATTGTTGATGAAAATGCCTGGGAATTGGCAGGTGAGGGTGTACGTAAATTCGACCTTATCCGTTGGAATCTGCTCAGTGCTAAGATTGACGAGTTCAAGGAGAGCTATCGTAATGCAGTGAATAATGGTTCATATCCGGCTAAAATTTATTATAAGTTCAAGGAGGATAATTTCACGATTGATGTAACCACATTCAATTACAACGAACCTGTGGAAGCCGGTTACTTTAGCGCCAATTTCTTCGGCAGAGAGACTACAGATGCCAAGCAGGAGCAACTGCTTGTTAATCTGCCCAGTATTTCGGCAGGATTGAACCGTGTAGTGAAAAACCGTTATTTGCTTCCTATCGCTTCTACCACGATTTCTACATCGAATGGCAAGTTGCATAATTCTTATGGATATAGTGATTAATCTTAAACACTCAAGGAAATGAAAAATATCAGAAATATATTGGCTAAAGGGGTATTTATGCTCCTTGTCTCTTTACTTGCAATGGCATGTACAGAGAAAAGCGATTGGGGTATTGATGCCTCGTACAGCCGTCCGTTTGGAACCAATGAGGATGGTATAAATGTGACAAAAGATGAAAAAGTAGCTCGGGTTACGGTAACTTGGGATGCCATGCCCGGCGTAGAATATTATATTCTTGAAATAAGCAAGAATGAGCTGACTGATGAAATTCCTATGGGATCGGAAGAGAACGGTAATCTTGTTTATGGGAATACAGTAGAAAACCGCATATTGAAAGCTCCTTTTTTAATTGACAATCTGGAAGCAGGTGCGGAATATTATCTGCGTATTAAGTCTGTGGCAAATGGCAAGGAATCCTATTGGGCTTATTTAGACGAACCGTTCAAAACAGTAACGGAAGAGGATGTATTGAATGTGCCTGCCGAAGAGGATCTTCCGGTTGCATCAGGTAAGGTACGTATGTCATGGGAAGCTGGTCTGACAGTAACGCATTTCGAGATTGTGGGCGGTGCTGCTCCTATAGAGCGGGCAATTACGGCTGAGGAAGCTGCTGCAGGAGAGGCATGGATTGAAGGACTGAAAATATTCACAGCTTATACTATCAGCATTTATAATAATGAAACGTTACGCGGTTCACAGGAAGTGGTAGTGCCGGGATTGGAAATAGAGTCTACCGTAGATGAGATTACAGCCAATACGGCAAGATTCTCTTGGGATAATACAGTGGATGTGGACCAATATATCTGTCAGCCCTCTTCAGCGCCTACTCCGGATGATGCCACCGGAGCTGTTTCGCTAAGTGTTTCCGAGGTAAATGAACATGCCGTTATTATACCGAATCTGGAACCAAGTACGGAATACACAGTTTATGCTTTCTATAATGGGGCTATATGTGCACGTGCTACATTTACAACAAAGAAGGGAAAACCTGTTGGGTATACGGAATATAATGGTGTTGAGGCTTTAATAGCCGATTGGGATAACTTGTCCGGTAATATTTTAGTGACAATCAGTGCAGATGCGGATTTGAGTAACAAATCTGAGATACCTGCTGCGGTTACTAATATTGTCTTTTGGGGTGAGGGAGCTACACAACCGAAATTAGCTGTTAAGAATATGCAAACTTTAGGGGCTATTGATAAAATAGAGTTTTATAATCTGAATATCAGTGCACTTAGTAACGATTGTGTTATTGCTCCGAATACAGAAGGTTCTTCTATAGCAAATATTGAAATAACTTCATGTACTATAGAAAATTATCGGGGTATTGTTCGTATGCGTAAGGTAAATGGGGAAAGTAGTCTGAAATTGAATATTGATGACTGTATTATTAGAAACTTGGGTACTAAAGGCACAAATAATTACTATGGTATTGTTCAAACGGATGGAGCTGTGAAATCTGTAATCATTAATATGATGAACTCTACTTTTGCTAATCCAGGTGGAATCAATGCATCGCTCCTAAGAGTTGATAAGGCTGATAATTCTATTTCTGTAATTAAAAACTGTACTTTCTATAATTTAGTTGATAGAGATGCTCTTGTGAGAGGAGCGAAAGGTAGTCTTACTGTAGAAAATGTTTTATTTGCAGGTAGTAATACTTTCCAGATATTCTATGATGATAAAACTCTTCCGGCTTCTTTAAATTGGTCGAAAGTTTATAGAACATCAGACCTTACTGTTTCAAAACCAGGTTCTACATCTACTACAGCTTTGTCCTATTCTTCATCCCAACTGTTCCCGAATGCATCTTCAAGTACCGATGTGCTTGATTTGACTTTCGGTGCAGATATTCCGAATGAAGTTAAGATAATCGATGATCCGCGTTGGAATAAATAATAAATTTAATAACATGAACTAATATGAATACAAAATCTATTTATACAGTAGGCAAATGCTTGCTCCTCTTGTTACTTATCTTCACAGGTTATGCCTGTGAAGATAACGATGAAGGCAAGGAAAATACAAGTGCTCCTGTTCTTATTTCATGCAATATCAATGGTACGGAGGTTGATCTTGCCAATATTGATTCGGAAACGGAGAACAATTTGACGGCGGGTACTGATGGTTATGTGGAGTTTGTCTTTAGCAAAGCCATGCGCCAGACTCCGCCGACTAAGGATGAAGAAACCGGTGAAGTGCTGACAACCGGAATTTATTTCAATGATAAGGTTGCTTCCAATCAGATTGTCATCAATTATGAGAAAGTCCGCTATCCTTATTCTGTCAGTGAAGGTTCCGAATGTTCCTTATTTATCGAGGCGGGTACATTGACGGATATGCAGCATCGTCCTTACAGCAAAGATATTACTTTGAAGTTTACAGCCACTTCCGGTATTTCCGGTGGAGATAGCGAAACGGTGTTTGATGCTGTTGTTGATGCAAACGGAAGAGGTGATTATACCACTGTACAAGCTGCTATTAATGCCGCTCCTGCCAATTTGACATCGCCTTACCTGATTTTTATTGCAGCAGGAACCTATAATGAATGTGTATATATACCTAAAACAAAACCGTTTATTCATTTGATTGGAGAAAATCCTGACAGAGTGAAAATTCAATTTGCGTTGAATCGTGTAGAGGAGCAAACTAATTCGGATACATGGCCTTATTCTATTCACAATCCTAATTCACCTGCGCGCCTTGCAGGATATACCACAGATCAGAATTGTGTAGTATTGATTAAAGCTACTGATGTTTATCTGGAGAACATTTCCATTATTAACTTGTACGGTGCATTGAAAAGCCGCTATGACGGTGGTCTTGGAAAAGGTGGACAAGCTGAAGCTCTGTGTAGCCATTATGATAGATTGGCTATGAATAATTGTAAATTGGTTTCATTCCAGGATACGTGGTGGACGCGTTTCCAGAAAGTGAACGGAACGTATGGTATTTGCCGGGCTTATGTACAAAATTCATGGATTGAAGGTAGTACGGACTATATCTGGGGAAGTGGTGATGTGCTGATAGAAAACAGTACTTTTTATAACACGGGCAATGGTAGTTTTATTACGGCTTCACGTAGTAACGAAACCGATGCTTATGGGTATGTGATGAAAGACTGTACGATAGACGGTGAGGCAGGTATAACCGCTTTTTCTTTCGGACGTCAGCAATCAACTTCTGCGAAGGCGGTTTTCATTAACACTGCTTTGAAGATGGATATTATAGACGGTCATTGGACTGCGGGTAGCGCAGCGCCTGCTCTTTTTGGCGAATATAATACGGTTGATAAAAATAATCAGGTAATTTCAACAGGAGATATGACAGTTGGTAGCGGCAGCAGTCAGTTTACTGCAAAAGTTCTTTCTGCAGATGAAGCTGCCGGATATACTTATGAGAACATCATTGCCAGAGAGGGATGGAATCCGAAACAGTATATGCAGACCCCAGGCACTACTATGGCTACCTTGGATGGTACTACTTTAAGTTGGAATGCAATAGACGGAGCTGCAGGTTATCTTATTTTTGTGAATGGCGTCTATTTGGCACAGACTACCGAAACTTCGGTATCTGTTACGACTGCTGCTGACGGGGTATACACAGTCAGGGGAGTAGGACATTACGGAAGCATCAGTGCTGAATAATTGTTTTATAAAAGCCGGTAAATCTGCTGCCGGCTTTTATGTATTAAAAAACTTACTTATGAGAATATTGAAACTCGTTTATTTTGGTTTGCTGTGTTTCATCCTTTCTGCTTCAGTAGTGGCATGTTCGGATGATAATCCGGTTTCTGGCGGAACTTCCGTTCCGCCAGAAACTGATAATAATGGGGATGGAGATAATAATCCGGATACGGATAATATATTGGAAGAGTATCCTGCTCCGGACCGTTCTTCGATTGCTGCATTTCCGGGTGCATATGGCGCCGGTCGGTTTACTACAGGCGGAGCAGGTGGAAAGGTGTATGTGGTGACTTCATTGGCAGACACCAACGAAAAAGGGACTTTGCGTTACGGTATCAGCCAAAGCGGAGCGCGTACGATTGTGTTTGCAGTGAGTGGACTGATAGATTTGAACAGCCCGCTGAAAATAGTAAATGGTGACCTGACAATTGCCGGTCAGACAGCTCCCGGAGACGGTATTTGTTTGAAAGGTTATCCGGTTTCTGTACAGGCTGATAATGTCATTATTCGTTTTATGCGTTTTCGAATGGGATCTGATAATTTCACAACTGAAGGTGAGGCGGATAGTGGCGATGCACTTTGGGGAAAGCAACATAAGAACATCATCATAGATCATTGTTCCATGAGCTGGTGTACGGATGAGTGTGCTTCCTTTTATGATAATAGCAATTTTACTATGCAGTGGTGTATTATCAGCGAGAGTTTGAACCGTTCTGTACATACCAAAGGTAATCATGGGTATGGAGGTATTTGGGGTGGCTCACCTGCTACGTTCCACCATAATCTTCTGGCACATCATAGTAGTCGTACTCCTCGTCTATGTGGCAGTAGGTATACCGGTAAACCCGGCAATGAAAAAGTAGATTTACGCAACAATGTCTTTTATAATTGGGGACCTACCAATGGCGGCTATGCCGGTGAAGGAGGAAGTTATAATTTTGTGAATAATTATTATAAACCGGGGCCTTCTACCAATAAAAAATCCGATATTGTCAATCGCATTTTTCAGCCGAATGGAGATGATGGAAAAAATAAAAATGCAAAAGGAACATGGGGAATGTTTTATCTGAATGGTAACTATTTTGATGGTACATGCCCTCAATTAAATCCTGCTTATCAGTCTTTGCTGGAGGAGGTGAACAATGATAATTGGGTCGGTTTGCAGCCGAATGAGACATCCGGTGTACTCTTACCTTCCGGTGGAAAGTCTGCTATTCAGGCTAACTCGGAATTTACAATAACCGATGATGCGGCATTATTTACGCAGTCTGCTTCAGAAGCTTATAAAGCCGTACTGCTGTATGCCGGTGCTTCGTTGAAGTCTGATGCGGTGGACAGGCGTATAGTAGACAATGTACGTAATGGAGATTATACGGCCTCAGGAAGTAACGGCAGTGTGCTGGGACTTATTGATAAGGCAACGGATGTGGGAGGATGGCCTGTATATGTGAAAGAGAATGCCCCTGTGGATACAGACGGCGACGGAATGCCGGATGCTTGGGAGGCAGCCAATGGGCTGAATCCGAAAAGTTCTGCAGATGGAGTCAAATATAATCTGAGTAAGGAATATACAAATTTGGAAGTATATATCAATAGCTTGGTAGAGAAACTTTATCCGGCTAAATGATATTTGTGTAATTACATATTTGGATTAAAAAACGGATAAGATATGAAAGGTATATATTGGTTGTTCTATTTGCTATTTGTTTTGGGATTCGGGGTTATTTCCTGTTCCGGAGATAATCCGATTGTAGATTCGGAAGGAAATATAGGTAGCAACGGCGACGATGAAAGCAATGGTGAGGAAAACGGCTCTCCTGATACCGGAGTGAAAACATTGGACTATGGCGAGTTATTTGCTTTTCCTTATGCTGAAGGTCATGGTCGCAATGCGACCGGTGGCCGCGGAGGTGCTGTATATGTTGTGACACGTTTGGATGACCCTGCCGGCAAGCCGGAAGGAACCTTACGATATGCAGTAGAGAAAAGCGGTGCAAGAACTGTTGTTTTTGCAATTTCCGGTACTATCATGCTGGAACGTGAACTTAAAACAAAAAATGACAATCTTACGATTGCAGGGCAGACCTCGCCGGGAGGAATCTGTATAGCAAATTATCCTTTTACCATAAACTCTGATAATGTGATAATCAGATTTATTCGCTTCCGTCCGGGTAATATCAATACGGATAATGATGGTCTGGGAGGTTCGGATAATAAGAATATTATTATCGATCATTGTTCTGTGAGTTGGGGAACGGATGAAGGATTGTCTGTATATGGTTCGGAATATACTACGGTACAGTGGTGCTTGGTTGCGCAGTCATTGCGAGCAACTCCTGCCAAAATAACAGGAGAGAAATTTAATACTCATGGATACGGAGGCAATTGGGGAGGACACTATGCTTCTTATCACCATAATATAATTGCTCATTGCGAAAGCCGGGTACCACGTCTTGGACCTCGCTACACGACATTGGCTCTTGATAAGGGTGAACTTGTTGATATACGCAATAATGTGTACTATAATTATGCGGGAGAAGGCTGTTATGGCGGTGAAGCTCAAAAGGTGAATCTTGTAAACAATTATTATAAACCCGGACCTGCAACTAAACTTTTTACCGGCAGTAAGGAAAAACGTCAGTATCGCATTGCCAAACCCGATGTGTATCCGAAAGATTATTCGGGAGCAGATTATAAAAAATGGCTTCAGACC
>NZ_JBCODG010000040.1:0-39855 GCF_040928965.1 Bacteroides sp. 2201st1_D9_2201SCRN_220225
CGGGGTTTTCGCCGGGGGCTTCTGACCTTTGCACATATAAAAAGAAAGCGATATTGGAGCGTTATACCATAAAAACAGCCCTTATCGGTTTATTACAGACACACTTTCGTGGCCAATTCGTGACCTGTCCATCCTCTAAGATTTTAGGTTACGGAATGTCCAAAATTGGCGGTTCGTTGTCTTGATTTGTCCGTACTGCAAATATTTCATTTTCAGTCTGTCAATTTAAATTTGTAACTGAAAAAAAGAGATTTCTTCCGTTTCATCAGCAAACTGATAAGCTAATATGTATTTTCTCAATTCATTATATAAAGGCTGGATAAAACGCATTATATACAAAGCACTGCCCATGCCCATACAATCATCTATACCGAGCTTTTCTATCTCTGTATTGATTGGGACAATATCTTATCTACAAATTGCATAGAATATCTTTGAATTGATTATAAAGATCTAATACTATCTCTATATCGCCTTAATTCTTTTTCTCCGGCATTTTTTATAGCCGAATCCAGTTCATTAAGAATTCTAACTCTATCATTAGGTATCATTCCGACAAACGGAACAGTGTTTGATACCGTATTTCCTAATAAAGTTGTTTTTATATGAAGTCTTGAAATAAAAGTCCGTAGCTCCAACAACCTTTCGTGTTCGGTAGCTTCTACAAAAGAGCCACGTTGTATTTCCTCGTATAATTCTGATTCGGAAAATACAGTCAGTGATACAAAGTTTACGGTAAAGGGGGATAGCTGATTGAACACATTGGCAGTATTAATAGCGTTCCGCTTTCCCTTGCCTTTTCCTGCAAGCCCTGTCAGATACACGAGGTTATATCTGATATTTGCTTCTTCCAGCTTCTTGCATTGCTCGATAATATCATTAGCCGTATATCCCTTGTTCATTGCTGCCAATGTATCATCATCTCCGGATTCTGTTCCGATACTGATACCGTCAAAGCCCAAATGACGCAGGTTCTTCAATTCCTCTACCGTTTTCGGCTTAATATCTGAAATCCGGGCAAACATACCGATGCTTTCACAATGGCGAAGGTACTTCCTGATTAGAAGACCTAAATCCAATAGTCTGTTATAACTTAAAGCAAAAGGATTAGCTCCGGTTAAAAATACTCGCCGTGCCCTCGGTTGATAGTCTTGTATCACCTTCAAGTCTTCCTCTACCTCTGCAATAGGAGATAGACGGAACTTTGTTCCGTGATATAAGCTACAAAATTTGCACTTGTTATGTGTGCATCCGGCTGTAACCTGTAATAGTTGAGAACTTGCCTCGTAAGGCGGTCGCCACACTTGTCCTGTAAAATGTAATAGTTCCATATAATTATCAATTAAGCTCTTGAAATCGGCTATTTTCCGTATTTTTGTGTTGCGAAGTTAGGATGTTCTTTTGGAATAAAGAAGAACTATACTATCTGTCAGCCACTTACGTTTGGGTTAGTATTTCTCAATATCAATGATTTTAAGAATAAAAAAAATGCGAAAAAAATTAGATTATGAATATTGTTCTGCTTCCCCTATATTAGAATGATTAGGCGACAAGTGGGCTTTAGTTGTCTTGTTGAAGCTACACGAGAATGGGGTAATACGTTTTAATGAACTATATAAAACAATTCCCTCTATATCGGAAAAAATGCTCTCTACTGTTTTGCGCTCATTGGTAACGGACGGATTAGTGAGTAGAAAAATATACCCCTCAGTGCCACCCAAAGTGGAATATTGTGTATCTGAGTTTGGAGAAACCTTGATTCCTCATTTAGAGCGATTGAAACAATGGGGGCAAGAAAACTTTGAAACAATAATGGAGAATAGACAAAAAAATAAGTATTGAAATAGCTGAATGTGCTTTTTTGCGATTCTGTATTTTTTTCTTTTCATTAGGTTTCATTCTTTGCACTTGGTTACACAATAAGTACCTCTCAAAGATTTTCTATCCTTTACTCTCCTATCATGCGTAAAGCCATAGAATACGATTTAGAACAGGAACGCTCGTTCGATTATTCTAAAGTGGACAGGAATGGACTTGTAAACCATATCGCCCAATTCGTATCGGGATTATGGCAAATCCATCCATTCGGTGAAGGAAATACTCGAACGACTGCCGTGTTTACAATTCTCTATCTCCGTTCTATGGGCTTCGATGTAACGAATGATTTATTCGCCAAACATTCGTGGTACTTTCGCAATGCCTTGGTACGAGCCAACTACCAGAATGTACAAAAGGGTATTATCCGTAATTCCGAATATTTAGAGCGGTTCTTTCGCAATCTTTAATGAATTGCGGAATCGATATATGGTGGTTAATGCTCCGGAAGGACTAGTCGCAGAGCCGGTAAGACCTGTCAACCGAACAAGTGCCGAGCAACTTGCCGTACAAGTAACCGAACAAGTTCGCTCGGTTGGCATTATATAACGAAATCAAGTCAAAGTCATAATCTTGATGGTTGCTTTTGTCGTGGCATCTTTGCTAGAGGGCTTTCGTTGTTTGGCTTCATTACTGATATTAAGCGTTTGCCAAAGCCGTTTTTATTCGAGTTTGCTCATGCGCCACGAAAAAAGTCTACTTTTTATATATTTTATTGCTTTTCAATAAATTATCCAGTTTTATATGGAATTTGGAGTATAGTCTGAATGTGCGACAGATTAATGATCGCAAAGAAAAATATGGGGTTCTTTTAGAGTATCAGCGATGAATATGGTTTGATCTTAAAAGGATTTCTTTTAAAATCCGTATATTTGAAACCGAAAACCAAAGAATAAAAAAATATGTTTACCAACAGAGATGAAGTATTGGAAAAAGCTTTGAGAATATTCGCTAAGATGAATTACGAGAAAGCAAGCCAAATGGAAATTGCCAAGACCTGCGGATTGTCTAAAGCAGGACTAGTTTATTATTTTCCATTCAAATTGGACTTGTTCAAGGCTGTAGTGGACAAGTATGTATTCGATACCCAGCATTCGAAAAACAAGTTTAACTTCACTGCAAACTCACTGTCGGAGTTTATCGACCAGTATGTAGCCGGAGTGGAAAACACGATGCAGCGGCTCGTACACTTGTTGGATGATGGGAATAATCCCAGCGGTTGTAGCTTCAATTTTTACTATTATCACTTATTGATGCAAGTAAGGCTGTATTATCCCAATGTAGAGAAAAAACTAGCTGTCATATTTGAACAGAACTACCAACTATGGAAGTCCGCCATTCAGAAAGCTAAAGAAAATGGGGAAATACGGCAGGATCTGGATGTGGAAGAAACAGCTTCAATGTTCTGGCAGATGTTCTTCGGTACGTCCTTTGAAGAATCCTTTTTTCAAGGGTTGGATACCCAAAAACTATCACGAAACCTGCACTTTCTCTACTCTCTGTTGAAAGCCTGAAATTCAGGTTCCTTACAATGTAAGGAGACAATATATTCCCACAAAAGGGACTTTAATCAAATAAAACCAATCATCCGGTTTGTTTTTCTGTTTCTTTGTGTATATTTGCGGCTATATAATATTGCTGTCAGTTACATGGACAATGTTCAGAAACAGAAAGAAAACATCGCGTACTCTACAAAGAAAAAAGGGAAGGACGGCTTTTCCATACATCCTTTCTCCCCACATTTACATTGATTATAGCCGGATGTACATGCGGTACTGCCCCACCTGCAAGAATCCGCCCGATAAAAGAAACCCGGTAGAAAAGAAACTGATGCTACACTGTCAATGTTTAATAATGTTCCTGCTTGTCCCATTATATAAATGATAAAGTAAAATTGTATGGAAGATTTTGATATTCTTAACAAATTTGACAATGACAAACTAATAGACATAGTGAAAAATTATAAACGCTATGGTTATAATGATGCACTTCGTAATTATGTTATCAATTTATTAGAAGAGAGGGGCTGGAGCAGAGAGGATTTGCAACGATTTGGTTATTTAACAAACAATAATTACGATGAAGCAGAAAAACAGTACAAAGCATACAAAAGAAATTCATTAATAGGAATTTGTACACTTGTATTTAGTGGGGGAATTTTGATTATTGTCTATTTAATCTTTTTGATTATGGCTTATAGAAATGTTGCAAGATTTTATAAGGCATTGGGGCGTAATGAAGATGAAACCGCGTTGTTCAATGCTTTGGGCGTGTTGGCTTATTTTCATCTGAAAGAAAAAATGAAAGAGGAATTGAAAGGAATAAGATAGGTTTATAACAGGGAAAGGTAATAGCTGAACGCTATTCTTTACCAAACAGTTACCGATAATCGTGCAATGAATAAAACAGTCCAGTCCATAATATCCTTGATATCTTTCAGTATTATATTGATAATCATAACATTATTTTGTGGCGGTTTAGGCTTTGGCCGTCTGTTCGGAATATATGGTATTATGGAATATTGTTTTTTAAGTATGCTTGCAGTTATAGATATACTGGTAATCTGCAAGGTCTATAAATTATATGTAACGCAACCTAAAGTTATAATATTATGGTTGGGGTTGGAATGTTGTTCTATTCTTTTGTGGCTTGCTTTTATCTGTATAGACCAAAGTTTGTTGGAGTGGCAAATTACAAACTTCATATTGCAAGCTGTCGGTTTGGAGGGTTTCGAAGGAGATGAGCAGGGATTGAATATGCTTGCGGTCTTATGTGGCATTATTTATCCTTTTATTGGGATTGGGTGTTTATTCACCGGATTGGGAATTATAAACAAATCAGCAACAAGGAAAGAGTCATTTATCAAATAAAAAAGAAATAGAACTGCCTGTAAACGCCGGTTTCACCTTATGGCTGCAAACTGCCACCCATTACCCAAAGCAACGTACAATTACGTAAGTTTGATATAATGTCTATCGTAATGACAGATTGATAATGAACAAGATACATAACTTGGTAAATATGAATATAGTAAACAGAATGTTACTTTCCCTTGCAATGTTTTGTTGTTGTTTGAATGGCGTAAAAGCAACCCCATTGCTACAAGATACTATACAGGATAAAACCTACCGACTTTATCCGTTGGGAATTGCTTGTCGCAACGGCGACATAACAACCATAAAACAGTTGCTGGCAGGAAAAGATGAACCGATGGCAATGAGTAGCGATTGTTACGAATTTGATATACTCTATACAGCAATCTACTTTAACAAAGAAGACGTGCTGAAGTATGCCCTTACCCGATACAAGGACATTAACGATAGAGTATATAGCGATGAATACGGGCTTACGCTCCTGACATATGCCTGTAGATTGTCCAACGTAAAGTTAGCCCGTATTTTGTTGGAGCATGGTATTCACGTAAATGGCTGTCAAAGTCCATACGACACCTACAAGGTATATCCGATTATGGAAGCCATTGCCAATAAGAACATAGAACTGGTACAGTTGCTTTTAGAGTATCGTGCAGACCTTGAAATAAAGGATAGTAACGGCAACACTCCTTTCACTTTAGCAAAAGAAGCAGGTTCACAAGAGATTGAAAATTTGCTTTTACAATGGATGAGATAACAAAAGGAATACTGACAATGCAGGATAACACACAAGCCATTCTCTGCTAAACCATTAGATATAACAGATGAAAGCATTTCTATTATATTGCTTATTTCTTTTTCCATTTAGCTATGCCATAACAAAAGATAGCTATATGGAACAAAATTCAACAAGGTGTCATTCTTCAGCTGAACAAGATACCCTCTATATTGAAACAGAAAAAGCAGAGTTTGAAATTATATATAGGCTATGCTTGAATCAACAAGGTAGAAAGAATGTTGTCTACGAGTTGAAAACATCAGATGATAGCAGCATTGATTTTGTACAAAGCTATATGGTCAATGGAATAAGAAAGTTGGATTGTTTTGTTGTGTATGATAATGTGGCAGATGGAAATCGATTTTTATTCTATGATTATGAAAGTAGGGTCATTCACATGACACCAGCTTGCTTTTCCGATTTCTATCCGATCTGCAGTTCTGCAGATTTTTCAAAAGGGGAAGTTTTGTTAATAAATGGGCACTCTCATTTAAAACAGCCGAACGACACAGTAAGTATTGATAGTAAGGTGACTTATGTACCATTTAACCGTAATAATCGAATTATAAAGGCAAAGTTGGTTCCATATACCCAAGTTGAAAAGGACAAAATATATCAAACAACGGAAGATCACATCTGACAGTAACCCACTCTATTCCAGTTAAAATATTAACAATACCCAACAATGACAGTAATCAATTTATACTGTTTTTCGCATCTTTCAGTTTAGACTTATACTTATTCGGCAAATGAAGATGGAGAGGCTGTGCAGGACAGTAATAGATTGCATTGACTTAGGCAACAGCAGGAGTAAGATTGCAATATTTTTTCATTGGAGAGACTTTAACAAAATAAAACAAACCACTCGGTTGGTTTTTATATTTCTTTTCATATATTTGCGACCATATGATATTATTTCAGTCACATGGGCAATGTTTATAAACAGAAAGGAAGCATCGTTCTGTACAAGGAAGAAAGGAACGGTACGGACTATATACGGATAGAGTATGCAAATAGTCCGACTGTTGCGCTTTTGCTTGCTTATGATGAGGGCATAGAAACAACGGGCAGCGGCTGGGCTTATATGGAAGCTGCCTCTTTCAAACCAGTCGATTTCCATAAACGCTACTCTCCCTATGCTTTCATTGATTACAATAAGGTCTATTTATGGGGAAAAACAAATGAAAAGGATGTGATAGAAGCAGCAGACCGTATATCTGCCCTCGTACAAGGATATGATTATGGAACCAATTTTGTTCCATTTATGGCTGGTATGTCGGCAGTGCGGGCAGCTTATGCCGTAACGACTTCCAGCCTCAGTGAAGAAGTTTTTGAAAATGACGGGCAAACTGACTCCGACAAATGGGATGCAGCATTTTTGGCAAGTCTTTCCTATAATAAAAGAACAGCAGATATAGAGGAAATCGACCCCGAATTGAACAGAAAATTTTGGACGTGGTATCTTACAGACTGTATTCCATTCGTTTACGAAAGTGAAAAACATCCCCGATATTATACCGATAACAGAATTAGTATCCCGATACCGGCAAATTGCAATGCAATATTGTATGACGGCATCAACCGATTCAACTCTGCACTCGACTCATATGTTCATGCTCCTACTAACAGAAAAGAGATATTGCGTATGCAGCCGTATGCAACAGACGAAAAGCTTGTCCGCACAGTAGCTGGTTTTCTGCAAGGTTATTGTTGCATTCCTTCCAATGCTCAAGAACTGGAAAATTATTGTATGATAGGACATTTCTATTATGACATTATAAGATTCTGGTATTGTGTGGCTTTATTGGCTCTATCTTCAGATTCTGCAGCTCTTGACTGTCTGACAAGACTTGCCCATACCCTGATGGAACAAGGTCCGGGAGATCTACATGTTTTATACCGCATACTGTTGCTGCTGCCGGAACAGAGTTCTTTAAACGGACTACGCCAAGAACTGTCTGATTATTATAAGAATACGATTCCAACTCTTATAGCTGCCCAATGGTTGGCAAAAGCAGAGATTCCTTATCCTGATGATTTTGAATGGAACCTATCTTTTCATTTTACTTCTAACGGGGAAATGTTTCCCACATCAAATAATCAAGAAGAAAAGAAAGCATGGTATATCCTAAGAGTTGATATGTTTGGCCCAAGAACGCTTTTCAATGACTACACGCGTTTCACAAGTTATCAAATTTATCTGCGCAATGGTGACCACAGTATTCATGGAAGTTGGAATGAAAAAGACGGTTTCCTTATACGAGATGGAGAATCATTGATGGAGAATGAACTTCATACTCCTACCCTTCTTGTACTCCTAATGCACAGGCTGGCTGAGTATGGTATACGGTTTTCGAAAGTTCCGGCAAGACTGTATACTAGCAAAGGAATATCACGGAAATCTGTAGAAAGTTGGATAAAGGACGTAATGAAAGCGTATGAGGATGATAGGATGCAAGAAACTCGTGACAATGCCCTCGATATTCTCAAATACGAAGGAGATATAGAAGATACGGTAGTAGAATTGAGAAAGAAGTGGGGAGATGTTGTTTCCGTATTGAAGGATAAACGTTTTGATGAAATCGTAAACCAATATTCCTGTTTTTCACATGAGATTGGTATATCTGCCTTAGGACAAGAACTTACAGCTTGCGGATATGCTCTTTACAATTTAGATGAAGATGATATTTATCTGTTGGAACTGATTCCGCAGGCAGAAATGGAAGCTTTTGAGAAGAAATGTCACAAATACGGCCAATATTGCAAACTACTCAAACAGCCGCATCGTGATTTCGGCATACAAGCCAGGCATATTGCTCCACGCAAGCAGATGCCGCGTATGCAAATGGTATGGCCCAATGACAATATCTGCTATATTACAAGAGGCTTTGCCGGTTACTTCGCCTATGGGGAATGGAAACAAGAAAGCAAGACAGAATGGCAAGGAACATTTATAGTCGATTTGCGCGTTGTCCCTCTTCAACCGGTAAAATTTAAAACGAAGAAAATCCATAGTTTTATATATTCGAAAGAACTGGACTTTTATGCTGCATTGTATTCTACCTCTTTAGGAGAAATGCCCGTTGCCGGAAAGAATCCTTTGGAAGCAGAGAAATGGCCGCGTGTGTGTGATTTAAGTGTTTACGATAAATATGAATTCCAGTGGTGCGGACATTATCTTTGTTTGGGGGATGTCCATAGTGCTATTGTTCACACAATGACAGAACAAGGAGTAAAATATGTAAGTCGAATTATTTTACCGGAAGGTTTGATATATGCTCCCAGCTTCGGGATAGATGGAAAGGGAACGTTATATATAGTAATGGGGGAATACAGCCAATCAAAAATTATCCGATATGATGATAATGGGAAATATATAACTATGCCATTTTCCATGTCCGGCTATGAAACATTCTATACTGGCAGCAGCCCTGTACCGAATACAACACGCCTTCTTTTGCTGCATGAATATACAGTAAGTAACAATAGCGGAATATGGCTGGAACCGGGATTGCTCGACCTTGATATGGCAACACAAAGATGCCGTATCGCTCCATTGCATCACATCGGTGACGGTTTATTCAGATTGCGTATATTTTACGAGGACTGGATACTGATAGAGGGAGACCACTACACGAACGGAAACCGTTCCGATTATGCACGCCTTTGGAACTGGAGCACGGATGAAGTTTTGCGTATCCGCCCCGGCGTGTTTGGCAGCGAATCATTCAAGGCTCTTCATGCGTTGCCTGACGGTACTATTGTAGTAAATACACACCAACACACTGATGACATACTCAGCTTGCCGGAAGATTTATGGAATTTTCTTCGTATGGCAAGCCGTCCGAAAAAATTAGGATATTGGCTTAATTACCCGAATCCCTATCCAAACATAGACTATTTATTGCCACCTGTATCGGAAGATGTTAGCCTAATGCTTGCTCCACCATATGTGAAAACACAGATTACCGGGCAACAGCCGGTGGAGAAAATTACTCCAAAGGAATGTTCCACTCTGTCGGTAACAGATGGAGTGGAAATAACCGAAGGCATATTAAAAATTAACGGTCAAAAAATCAGCCTGCCCTTGTCATATACAACAATGGTGAATATTTTCGGCAGAGAGAAAGTCGTATTTACCCATCGGAATATGCAGGACGATAACGGTAAGATGGTACAATATGATAAACGAAGTTTTCTTATTTGGGACAAAGCAGGAGTAACAGCTATCCGAAACGAAGAAAATGTTTATAATATTTCTGTCATATATTTATGGGTGGCTGAGAACAAAAAGTCTATCTTTTCCTTGCCTGCTCCCACCGGACTGTTCGACTGTAAAATTACGGTAGACGGAACCTTATGGTCCAAAAAGGCGGATATGACTACCCGCAGTGGAGAGATGGAAATCGTAGCATCCGCATCGGGCGGTTATATGGAAATTACATTTGCCCGTACCCGCGACCAGAAAATCACTTGGCAGAACTATCGGAAGATAATGGTTGAAAACTTCCAGTATGCACTTATAAAAAGAGATTGCATCAAACAATTGGAGAAGAATATCCGCATAGGTAAACCGACTAAAAATCTGACGGAAAACGTACACCTGTTGGAAGAAATGAGCGAAGCATTTCTGGTTTGCATGATTCAGGCCCTTCATGCCGGATATGCTATGGGACGAGGTGAACGTTATCTGAAAAGCAATATGCTTCTGCCTCTGACAGAAGCAGCAATCAAATGCATTGAACATGGTACAATTAAATCTTCCGATATGCTCTCCGTATATTCGGGTTGCGTGCTTCTCAATTGCGAAAAAATGACTATGAAGCGGTTGAGTGAAATTATGATGAAAAACGGTGTTCGTGATTTTGTATTTGACACACTTATCCGATATCGTATTCCAGATTGGGAAGTTACGGAATATACCGTATTTCCGGAGGTAAAGAAATGGATAACTTCACAAACGAAAAACCGGAACATGACAGAAGCAAGAGCTGCATTACAGAAAATTTCTTGTATTTCAGAAAATATCCTGATAACAGATGCGCTGATTACATCAACATTTTAAATATAAATAGTATGGAAACAACAAAAACAACCGAAAAATTTCAGAGTGTGCATAAAACTTTTAGTTACACTCCCAAAAGTGCATTAACCAATCAATGGTCAAGCCTGGCATTTGGAATAGGTATGGTTATCGTGCCCTTGATTTATCCTTTTGGATTACGTATCAGACGGGCTGTCATCCTCTCTCCGGAAGTCTTGTCTACGATTTTGATTATTTGTGGGGCGCTGCTGCTTTTAATGACATTCTTCAGTATACGCAAGGCACGGGTATTGGCTGCACAGGGAGGAACCGTTACTGTGGATAAAGGACGGGTGACATATCCTGAGGTAAATAAAAACAAAATCGAATATAACTCTTTCCTTATTTCCGACATCAACTATATAAAAGACGATGATGAAGAAAATCAATTTAAAGTAAGTCTTCCTGATAAATACATCGTATTCGAGATCAAATATTTTGCTTCGCAGGAAGATTTTGATGAATTCCGTTCTTTATTTAATTAATCAATTCTTTATAACCTATAACGATTTGATGATTATGAAAAACAAACAATGCCGGTGAAATTAAAATAAAACAATAACTTTTATAGCTTATGACACTATTTGTGGATAAACAAAAAATAACCGGCAAAGAAACGGAGCAGTTGTTCTCAGCCGGAATATCGCTTTTGCTCAGCAAGGCATATCCGGCTGCTTATTCATGCTTTAACCGCATTTCTGATGAAGATTTCAGTGTGCCATACAACAAGGCATTGTGTTGCTTCATGGTAAAGTGGCATGACGAATGTTACAGATTGCTTTGTGAGTCGGAACAGCTTATGTCCGGAAGAAATATTACCCGTGAAGCAGAGTTACCCGAAGCATTTCTCCGTTATGACCATGCCGAAGGGCATCCTTTTCATCCCATGCCGCAAGGTATTCCGGTATCCTTGGCATACAGGCAGTTGCTGTTGTTAAAGGCAGAAACGGCTTTCAGACTACATCTGTATAGTGAAGTCAAGTCTATATCCGCTTGTTTGGGAGGCAAATACAAGCATATTGAGAAACTGATAAATAATATAACTGACAATGATAACTTGTGAAGAAATATATGGCTTGCATACTACTGGTGCATTGAAATCCGCTTTATACGAGGAATATAGGGAGATTCCGCTTGACAGCAGAAACAGCATGCGGAAAAATGATACTCCTTTGCATATGGCTTGTGCATTTGCCGATGAGAATGCGGTGCGCATACTGCTGGAACGTGGAGCAGATGTAAATGTAAGGAATGATGATGGAGACACACCATTATGTGTATTGGCCAGATGTAAGTGTTGCGGGAAAGAAACCACGATTGCCGGTATCGCCGGACTGCTGGTTTCCAAAGAAGCGAGAGTTCCGCGCTCCGGAAAAAATACGACCGCCCTGATTGAAGCTGTGGGTAACCGGCATTTTCTGATGGCGGATATTCTTT
The DNA here is from genome assembly GCF_040928965.1 of Bacteroides sp. 2201st1_D9_2201SCRN_220225. Lineage (NCBI taxonomy): Bacteria > Pseudomonadati > Bacteroidota > Bacteroidia > Bacteroidales > Bacteroidaceae > Bacteroides > Bacteroides sp. 2201st1_D9_2201SCRN_220225. Next base: position 12,047 of record NZ_JBCODG010000040.1, read on the forward strand.
TAATGTCCGGTTGCCGCATTGATTCGACCAATTCAAACGGCGACAATGTACTTCACGTCATTTGCCAATCAGCCGGAGACATTGCATACGACATCAAGCGTACAAAAGAAAGGATAGCAGACTTCTCCGAACGGTGGTATTCGGAAAAGGATAAACGGGAAGCATATGAAAACATGGAATATCAGGAAGAGGCAGACAGACAATGCTTTCTAACTGCAAAACGTATTTTAGAAAATGGGCAAATAGATACGGAAGACAAGAATAACATCGGAAAAACCGCTCTTGATATTGCTTGGGAAACAGGAGCACGCAGAATCGGAACACTACTGTCCGGACAAGATCCTGATACAGATGAACTTTCTGCGCTTATCGGAGGCTTGGATGTTTTTCAGGCATTATGGTACAAAGATATGATAGCTTTGGATGCTATTTTGCGATCCGGAATAGAATTGCAAACCGTTTGCGAGGATAAAAAGCTACACGATTTCAAAGGCAGATCACCTTTGGCCTGCACCCTTTTATGGGACAATGCCGAAGCTGCGGAAATGTTGTTGAGAAGCGGGGCAGACCCGGACTTCAAGGATTTGGAAGAGCAGACAGCTTTTGCCGTATGGCTTAAAAAAAGAAAACACGGCAGTGAAAAGAAAGAAGACTGCCTGCATCTTCTTCAGTACTTGATGCAATGCGGATGGAATCCGGAAAAGTCTGCTGATAAGGAAGGTAACACAGCATTGTCTCTTGCCTGCCGGGAAGCTGGATGCGAATTAGGAATTTGGGCTGCCCGATATCTCATAGAGAACGGGGCAGATGTCAATACTGTTAATTTGCAGGGGCAGACTCCGGCAATGAATCTCTACGGAGGATGCTTTTGGAATGGGAACATTCCGCGCATTGCCATCCTGCCGAGGTCATATCCCTATGAAGGACGTTATTGCACGGAAAAAGATGCCGATATGCTTGAAACCCTGCTTGAAGCCGGTGCAGATGTAAATGCAAAGGACAAATGGGGCAATACTTTGTTGCATTACATTGCAGGAAGTTCTCAAAGAGGAGCAAAAGAAGCGGTCGGCTTGGTCATGGACTTTGGGAAACCGGATGTGAATGCCGTGAACAATGAAGGAAAGACCGTTTTAGACATTGCAACGGAAAAGAATGACGAAGCTCTTATAAAATTTTTATTGAAATATTATTGAGAAAAGTATGGATAATAACATGACTTTTTTAAATGCATGCCGTAACGGACAGAAAAGCATCGTACAGATATTCTTGAAAAAAGGAGGTATTGATGTAAACAAACGGGATGCTGAGGGTAATACACCGTTATATTATGCTTGTTTGAAGGGACTTAGAGACATTGTAGGCCTTTTGCTTGACAGCGATGCAGATGTCTCCATTGCAAACAACTGTTCGGAAACTCCTTTACATGCAGCTGTCAGAAGCGGAAACAAGGAAATAATAGGAAAACTGGTACAATATGGAGCGGATTTGGATGCAACAGATAAGGAAGGATGTACACCTCTAATACGTCTTCTCGACAATAAACGTTCTGATGCAGCTTTGTTCTTGATAGAACAGGGCGCAGATACGGAAATAGCGGATAACTCAGGACACAGAGCAATAGATTATGCCACTGCTCACGGGTTACGGGAAATCGTGATATGCCTGTCCGTAGACGGAACAAGCGATGCACACGGAAACACACCTCTTCACCAGGCTGTTTTCAACGGGCAGTCTGAAACAGTCCGTGCATTACTTACCGCTTCGAACGACATGTTGAACACACCCAACGATGAGGGGGAAACGCCGCTGATTATTGCTTGTATGAAAGGAAACCTTACAGTAGCGAAACTATTGATTGCTGCCGGTGCGAACGTGAATAAGTCTCTTCTGAACGGGAATACTCCCCTACACTTTGCAGCCTGGTCGGGAAACAAATTTATTGGCCGGGACTTGATAACGGCAAATGCACAAATGGATATGCAGAACGAACATGGAGAAACTCCGCTCATTCTTGCAGCCAGAGAAGGAAATAACGAGTTTGTCGCACTTCTTGTGGAGCATCAGGCAAATGTGAATCTGGCAGATAATCTTCAACGGACGGCATTGTATTATGCCAGTGAGCGCGGATACAACGAAATTACAGAAATTTTATTGGCGGCAGGAGCCGAAGGATAATTTATAAACATCATTAAGAAGTAAACGGATATGACAAAAGAAAGAACAGCCCCTCAAAGTCCTGAGGATATGGCAAAAGCGGCACAGGAAGCCGCGGTAAAGGCAGCAATGGAACAGGCCCAATCTATGTTCGGGAACATTCCGGGATTTCAGATGCCGGAGGGTATGCAGGAACAGATAATGACACAAATGACAGCCGGTATTCCCAATATGGCAGAACTACAGGCACAGCAGGAAGCGATGCTGAAAGCAGCCGGAATCGGTATGGAAACGGTAGCGGAAGCAGGACGGCAAAACATGGCATTTGCCCAACAGATGATGCAGGGCTTTTATGATATGGAGAATCTGAATGAGGAATGGACTATCAGCAAAGCCGGTGACGGTAAACTGGATGCAGATCAGCTTCGTCTGTTGGCTTTCGGTGCGCCTATGTTGGTGTATAATGACGAAAATGTAGACACTATTGATTGCGAAAACGATATTGACAGTATCAAATGTACACTTCGGGAATGGTGGAATGTGACAGACCGGGAAAGTACACTGGATATTGTGCGATGGCTGCTTGAGGAAGGGCATCATGCCGAAGCAGACCGGGCATTGGCAAAAATTCGCAAACGCGGATTGGAAAACATATCGGCAGAGGAACACTGTAATGGGGATGACAAGATGGAAGATGTTTGTTTGATTGCAGAGGAAATGCAGAAAAACGGCTGGTGTCCTGCCGGGCAAATGCCTCAGAGTGTCATCGCTTGGGATTTGGTGCGTTTGGTGAACCTGGGACGTTGGGCATATCTTTGCGATTATATCCGTGAAGATGAGATGTGGCATATCATGCAGGTAGCGGCAGATACTGCGCTCGAACACTTTTCTTCATGGGAAGAATACGGACGGAGTTTCATCATGGGGCGTGGAGTATGGCATGGCGATCCGACAGACAGCGAAACAGCATACGAGATAGTAGAGCTCTTGCTGAAGAACAGTGAATCACCCTGGAAACAGTCTATGTGGAAAGAATAACGGCAGAAACCTTTATAAGTATGAAATAATATGGACAACAATTTTTGGATATCCGCTGCAATAGCTGCTGTTGTGGGTGGGGCCTGGCTTTTCAAGAAAGGGAAAAGTGCATATTCATTTATCAGAAAAATACGCAGGTCTTTTAAAGGCGTATGTCTGAACCCTAAATCAAGATTGACCGACGAGCAATGCAAGAAGATTGCCATCGGTGCTATGTATGCTTCTCAGCAAGGAGCATATCAAAACTCGATAGAAACCGGTATTCCCGATATGCTTCCCAAAATACTTGGAGAATGGTGGGGAATTGAGACTACGGAAGATGCCCGGAAAGAACTGGACTATCTTTGCCAAAAAGGATACCGGTATTATTTTCCCTTTGTCTACCAAGCATTCCTACTGGACAAACCGGAAGAACAAGATGAAATCTTTCAGCAGAACATGACTTCTCAAGAAGATTACGACAAGATTGTCATGCAATTTCAGAATTTGCAGGAAACCTATGAGGAACTGCTTTCCTGCAAAGTGATTGTGAGCAAGGAAGATTTAAAGCGTTATGGCGTTGCCGGTTGGGATGCGGGACGAATCTGCTTCCTTGCCCGTGCTTGCTGCGAAATGGACTACATCTCCGAAGCGGATGCCTGGAGATACATAGATGTGGCATACGACATGGCACATTCGGCATTCTCTTCGTGGAATGATATGGCTATGAGCTATGTTATTGGACGTTCCTTGTGGGGAGGAAAAAGTGCATACAATTCTGTAATGAAAAGTACTGCCGATGAATTGCTGACACATGAAAACAGCCCGTGGAGAAAACACGTTTGGTAAACAACTTTTTTACAACTCTACTTTAGTAAGAAACCGGCTTTTCACAGATACCGCATATCTGTCTTGTCTGTATGAAATGCGGTTTCTTCTATTTATAATTTCAATTATAGGACATATATCATATATGTAGCACAAGAAAAAGAATAACACAAGCAATAATATATTATAACTTGTGTTTACATTTATTTTATATAATTTAATTATGGCAACAGGATTCAGACCGAAATATGAGCGGACAATAGAGTTAGCCGGATATTCATCCGAAGAGCTGATGCTTCTTGCCATTGAGGCATCCAAATCTCTCGGTTGGCAAGCGGGCAGTATAAAACGTGATAAATCAGATTTTTATACGCCTACAAGTTTTAGATCGTGGCAAGAAAAGGTTATTCTTTCTGTAACAGACGGGAAGGACGGACAACTTCTTGCTACAAGCATATGCACATCCATGCAGTTCATGGACTGGGGAAAGAACAAGCAGAACCTTAATAAGCTTACAGCTACCATGCAGCAGTTGCAAAATGTTCATAATATCTCTCCGACGGAAGCCGATACTGTAAATAAAACCACGTGTGCATATACTCCGGAAGAAAAGAATACTGTCATTGCTCATATCCGTCACTTCTATGGAGGTATTAAAGGCATCACAAAAAACATTGTTTCACCGTCAGGAGTGGAAATCCTCATTGTTGAACCAACAAGCAGGTTTGACTGCTATACATTGGTAACATGTGGAGCAGGTGCTTCTGTTATGCCGGTGCCGGATAAAGCAACTCCTTCGAGGTGTGAATTCTGTATGTGTATGCCACCAACATGGAATACAGAAGACTCATGGCCGATTGACTGGCTTTTGCAATGTGTCTCATGGCTTCAACAAGGGAATTCCTGGCTTGCATGTGGGCATTCGCTGTCCGATGGTACACCGTTGCAGGATGATACTCTCATGACATCCATGTTGCTTACCATTCCCGAAGAACGGGACAAAGGTGCGGAAAACTGTCAACTGCCCAATGGAGATTCTGTGGCTATTTACCAACTGGTTCCTGTATATACGGAAGAAGTTCTGTTCAAACAAGCCAATGGCATCATTCCTTTATTGGACAAGATGAAGAATGTATCATATATTGTCGATACACACAGAGAAAACACATGTAGAAATTTTTCTGCTTTTGAAGAAAACGGGGATAGTTCCATAAGCATGGATGAAAAAGCGAATGCTTCCTTACGTTCAATACTGACAATCCGTAAAGGGAATATGGCAACACCCCTGCTTGTTTATATCAATATTGCCCTATTTGTCATCATGTCGATATGCGGAGTGAGTCTGCTTGCTCCCACAGGAATATCCATCATAAAATGGGGAGCGGATTTCGGTCCCCTTACACTTACCGGTGACTGGTGGAGGACCATTACCTGTAATTTCATTCATATAGGAGTGATTCATGTTCTTATGAATATGTACGCACTGCTGTATATCGGAATATTCCTGGAACAGCTTATCGGCGGAAGGAGACTTATAAGCGCATATTTTCTGACAGGATTGTTTTCGGCTCTTGCCAGCTTGGCAATGCACCCTGAAAGCATAAGCGCCGGAGCTTCCGGTTCGATATTCGGACTTTATGGAATATTCCTTTCTTATCTGGTGTTCCATCACAGGATAGAAAAAGGGCAACGCAAGTCCTTGTTATACAGTATCGGTTTCTTTGTATTCTATAACCTTATGTCCGGTGCAAGAGCAGAGGACATAGATAATGCCGCCCATATTGGCGGACTTGTGTCCGGAATCATATTAGGCATCATATACTTGCTGACTGACCGGTTTGCAACGAAGAGAACCTCTACCCTCTTTATATCGATTACGGAAATTTCTTTTGTGCTGATCTTTGCGGCACTTTTTGCAGGACAGACATCCAACCTGCCAGCAGATTTTATAGAAATCAGGGAGATGTGGGAGAATGGTACACTTGAAGAATACGCACAAAGCGTTTCTTCTGAAAAAGATACTATTGAAACAGATCCCAACACCTCGTACTATATGCCGCAAAATACAACGGATGTTTCCACTTTCACCGGAAGTGAAACAGATCTGGGCAATGGAATGAAAGAATACATAAATAATAGCTGTGGCTTCAGTTGCCAATATCCGTCAACTTGGGAAACAATAGGAAAATCCGATACGGAACAGATATTGCAACTTCGAGGACATGGTGTCAGCAGTTTAACCGTCAGCTACATCAAAGCTCCTTCTAAGGGAGCAATGGAACATATGTATGATTTATTGATTAATTCCATGAAAGAGTCCCGGTCAGAAAACATAAATATTCATGGAAAAACATTCGAAAGGATTTCGGGAAAGATGGAATGCGCTGTAGCAGGCGGTGGAAGTATCCATATAAATCAGAATATTGTTATCCATATGAATGAGGAGACACTGGAAAACTTCATCATTACTTCCACAACATCTGATGACAGTTCTGAATCCGAAGTTCAGGAGATTATAAAAACCATAAGAATAAATTAGACAGTGAAAAATATAAAGTATTCAACGCTTATGAGGAAAAGACTATTATCTCTGCTGCTCCTTTCAATTTGCGGGAGTATGCTCTTTGCACAAGAGCCGCTGGATATTGACGATGTGGAACAAGTTCCATTGGGAGATTTCACATACCAATGGCGGAATATATGTGACCGTACTCCACTACATGGAAAGTGCCGGATTATATTAAGCTACAGATCTTACACGATAGCACATTTCAACAAGGATGGCATTCTCGATGGATTATATGAAAAATATGAAGACAATCATCTTGTACAGAAGCTGACCTATGTAAAAGGTATACTAAGGGGAAAAGGGTATGAATACTATACAGACGGCACTGTGAAGAAAGAATGTGTCTGGAACGAACAAGGAAAGATAGACGGGTTGATGATAGAATACAACCGGATAGGAAGAACGGAATGGGACTACAAGAATGGCGAAGTGGACGGACAACAACGAACATTTGACAATAACGGTCAATTAATCACGTTCGTTTCGTACAGCAAAGGTATGCAGCATGGTCCTTTCCGCATCTATGAAGAAGGCGGTACTGATATGCCGCCTTTTATAAGAGAGGGGTATGCTTGGGGATGGCGCGGCAAGAAAGGCGAATATAAGGAAACCTGGGCACTGAGCGGAAAGCCGAAATGTATAGAGCATTACACAGAGAAAGGCGAAAAAACCGGCCGGTGGCAGGAATGGGATGAAAACGGGAAACTTGTCCGAGAGGAAAATTATACGGAAATGCCATATTATTCTGTGAAATTTGACAAGAATAGCTATCCGTTAGAACGGTACTACTATAATGAGGACCTGTCGGTGAAGAGCATACAGGAGTTCTATCCCGGAACGGACAAGATAATGAAAGAAGAATATAATCTTGATTTCAAAAACTTCAAGCGTGACTATCGTCAGTTTTATGAAGACGGTACAATACAGGAAGAAGGGCATATAAAAGGCGGAGAAGTGGTATTTGCCAAAGAATACTATAAAAACAGGCAACTGAAATGCGTCAAAAAGATACAGAATGTATATGGATATAAAATTCTCACCGTTACGGAACTATATGATGAATCCGGGAAGCCGTTACCTATTCCCTCCGGTACATTCTAACTAAAAAGCAGATTTGGATTATTCTGCTTGTTTCAAATTAAGAATAATGCCGGTATCGTGAAAAGGCGTCAAAACACTGACACAACTTTTTTGTTATATATCTATGTTTTAGTATTTTTGTAATCAATAGGCAGCTATTTCTAATTTATAAAAAATATACTCTATATGGATAAAGGTATAAAACAAGTTGTGATTCTTTTGGCACATCCCGACATTAAAAGTTCGCAAGCCAATAAGGCATTAATGGATGCTGTTAAAGAAATGGAAGAAGTGGCAATATACAATTTATATGAAATGCGTCCGGAAGATGCCTATAATATTGATTTATGGAGCAAGATTATATCGCAGGCATCTGCTCTTGTGTTTCAATTTCCGTTATATTGGATGTCGGCTCCTTCCTTGTTGAAGAAATGGCAGGATGAGGTATTTACTTATTTGGCTAAAACTCCGGCTGTGGCAGGAAAGGCATTATTGGTAACGGTCACTACCGGTTCCGAATACAGTGCATATCGCAGTGGGGGAAGAAACAACTTTACAATGGATGAACTGTTAAGACCTTATCAGGCAAGTGCCCTACATGCCGGAATGGTATGGCAGACACCTGTTATCGCATACGGAATGGGAACGGCAGATGCCGGAAAAAACATTGCAGAGGGAGTTAATGACTACAAACTGAAAATAGAGTCCCTAATAGGAAAGAGTCACGTAAGCGGTGATTGGTGATACTCCAACGGCAATGCTCATAAAATAACAGAACCAAGCATCATTCGTCTGAAATTTCGAATGGTGCTTGGCTGTTTTAGTAATCGGCATATTGATTTTACCTGTATACTATCCCTTTCATTTGCAGCATGGTAAAATCCTCTTCACGCATTCCTATATCGTTCAATGAACGGGCTTCATTATGGTCATTGAGGTATACTCTGTTTTTTTCGGTATATGAAGCATTTATCACAGACAATGAATCGTTTCGGCAGGGTGTGTCTATGCCACCTAATTCCAGCATCGTCTGGAAGAAAGACGCACTGGATGAAATATTTTTCTGTCGGTTTATCTCTGCATTTTTAAAAAGATCCGGATAATTCTTCCGATAATTGTCGGACATCCATACCAGAAAAGGCACGTGTATCTGATAATAGGACGGAACGGGTGAAGCATGCAGGAAAAGGTGGCGGTCATCATCAAAGATATCCTCTCCATGATCTGAGGTATAAAGCATTGCCGTATCTATGTCCTGTTCCTGTAACATCCGGATGAGACGAGCCAGAAAATTATCTGTATACCGAATAGAATTATCATAAGCATTTATCAGATTATCCTTATATTTCAATTCTGCATCTACCGGAAAATCAGGCAAAAAGAAAGCGTTGTCCGCCGGATAGCGTTCCCGATAATTAAAATGGGAACCATAGGTATGGAGAACGATAAATTGCTTGGAAGCATTTTCTGCCAACTCGGCGGCTACCAGTTTCAAAAGTTCATCGTCCGAAGGGTTGTAACCGCCATCTCCTGTATCTTCTTTAATGAAATCGCATATATCGGCTTCTTTTCCAAAGAAATCGATGAAAGAATGGTTATAGCGTTGATTGGAAAAGAAAGCAGTCCGGTAGCCCGCTTCCTTAAATGCTGTGATAATTCCTTTTTGCCGATAGATGGAATTGAAGTCGTGCGCCGTAACCGAAGACATCAGCATAGGGACACTTTTGTGCGTAGTATTGGATTCTGTCAGTACATGAGAGAAGGCTGTCAATCCTTTTATTTTGGTAAGTTCCGGATTCGTATTGCGGTTATACCCGTAAATAGACCAGTTAGCGGCACGGGATGTCTCTCCGATTACCATAACATAAACTTCCCTATTCTTCTCCGGACGGGTGGTTTTTGCCTGAAAAGTAAAATCTTTAGAGGTTTCCGCATAGTGTTGCGTCTGTGCAGTACGTTGGAAGGCAAGTGCAATATTATAACATACGTTTGCCGGATACAAATCCGATTTCAATTCATAACGGGCATCAAACAGATAAGCAGCTACCAATGACAGAATTCCTGCAATGACCGTTATCCGGGCACGTTTACGTTCTCTGCGAACAAACGTTTCCGATAGTCTCCGTTTCTTGCTGACGGCCACCGCAGCCAAAACCAGCGCCGGTATATATAGCAGCACAACAATAATAATGGCGGGAATCAGGTTGTCCAGCAATTCCAAAGCCTCACCGGGATTTGTTGTCACCAGATTGAGAAACATATCTACTGCAATAACAGACTGTCCGAAAAGATATAGCAATACAATCTGGAATGCTCCAAAAAACAGGAAAGGAAACAATATCCAAAAAGTCTTGCCACAATTTCCCGACCAACTCATTATCATGTGATATATGGAGAATGGAAGCAATACATTGCACACCTTCGCCACAAGTGGCATAGGTTCAGTAAAACATAGTACGATATTGGGTACTATCAGAATTATCAGGAACAAGTAATACAAGTTCTCTTGGTTTTCAAACCATTTTTGAATTTTTCTAAAAAGCTTCATTGATATTAAATATAAATCCGGTCTGATGTTTGCCAAACCCTAAATCCAAACGTACATTCACCCTCTTTTTAAATTCCCAGCGATAGCCGAAGCCATAATTAGGAAGAATATGCTTCACGTCAAACTCGGAAAACTTTGGGAAAACAGTTCCCGCTCCTACCCATACAGTCACTCCGTTTCGTTTCCATACATGCTGGCGAAGCTCAATCTGAGCATCCATGGCACATTTGTCACGATAACGCCCTTCATAATAGCCACGCATGGAATACGAACTGCCTAAAGTTGCCAACAGTCCCCAAGGTGGATTTCCGTAATTGAGCAGTGTATGAAACTGTCCCGCCAGAACGCCGCCTTTCCATATGGTATGATAATACCTCGTATCCAGTTCTGTACTGCTGAAAGCATGTTTATTTCCCAAAAATGCCGGACTGAAACGTTGGTCTATCCTCAAATAGTATCCTTTATACGCATTTGTCAGGAAGTCGCGCGAATCATAAAGCAACGATAAACCTACACTTAGATTCGTAGTATGCGTGCTCATGCCTTCCCACAGTTCCGGTTTTTCAAAACCATGTCCGTATACATAATCGAATACAGCCATGGGACCTACGTAGAAATTACGTGCCAACCGGAACATAAAGTCCACTTTCATCTGTGCTTGAAAGCGGTCATAATCGCTCTCATTGTCACTGTTGGCACCATTGTCGTATCCTGCACCCCAATACAGACTGGGAAAAGAATAGAAATACAGATTGTAGTTCAAACGATACTTATCATGAGGAAACAAATGCGTTCCACGTACTCCCAACAGATAGAAGCCTACCGTAGAAACATCTCCGTACAATGAAACATTGGAAGGCGGCAGAATCGTATCGTTCCGGTCGGAACGGTAAAGCCCCGCAGCCACCAGTCCCAACCCTAATTTGGTATCGCTGGAGTAGTGCGGTCCGCCGATAATGCTAAAATCGAATTTCTTATTTTTCTTTTCTTTATTGGCATCGTTAAAATAATTCAGAAATTTTCTGAAAAAGTTCCGCTTTACAGGAACAGAATCAAGAATGATGGCAGAATCCATGTCTGCCGAAGTATTTGCTTCTGCCAAACGTGTTTGTGCATGCACAGCAGTTACAGTCACCAACAAGATTAAAGATAACAGACATCCTTTTAATTTTGTGTTCATTCTCTATTATTAAGAAAACCTCGAAACAAAGTTAGTTGTAAATAATTCATGTTACAACAATGTTACGGGGCTTTTTGTTTCCGTTTCTTCCTATTTAATGTCTGTTATTTCCTTAAAGTATTGTGGGCGTAAAGAAGCGACGGAAATAAACATTTATTCATTCTTATTTGTTAAGAACATATATCAACTTAAAAAAACGAATGATTATGTTAAAACGATTTTTATTTCCTACCAATCCGAATGGCGTTTTTATATCTGTTATATTATTAGTAGTCAGAATTGTATTCGGTATTCTGATGATGAATCACGGTATTGATAAATGGGCAAACTATCAGGAACTTTCTACGGTGTTCCCCGACCCTCTCGGCATCGGCAGTCCCCTTTCTCTGGGATTGGCCATCTTTGGCGAACTGGCATGCTCAATGGCATTCATCATAGGCTTCTTATACAGATTGGCAATGATTCCTATGATATTTACGATGTGTGTGGCATTCTTCATTGTTCATGGCAATGATCCGTTTGCGGTAAAAGAACTTGCATTTGTTTATTTGGTGGTATTTGTATTGATGTATATTATAGGACCGGGAAAATTTGCCGTAGACCGCTGGATTTCCCAATCTCTTTCTCGCAAATAGAAATAAATAAGGCTCTTTTATTTTACAGAATACTGTTTTTTCCAGCTTTTTTAATGTCTATGTTATAAAAATGGTTATATTTGCACTAGTATATATAAATATTGAGATTTTATCTCAATAAAATACAGTAAAATAAAAGAAAGTTATTATGAAAAAGTTCAATTTGAAATTGGCTGCAACTGTAATGGTATGCGGTGCTTTTCTTTTCAGTTCATGTATCGGTTCTTTCGGATTGCATAGCAAGCTGTTGAGTTGGAACGAAGGTATTGGAAATAAATTTGTCAATGAGCTTGTTTACCTGGCATTCAATATCATTCCGGTATATGGTATATGCTATTTGGCAGATGCTTTGGTTATCAATTCTATTGAATTCTGGAGCGGAAGCAACCCTATGGCAAGCATTGGTGAGGTAAAGAAAGTAAAAGGCGAAAACGGAAACTATCTGGTAGAAACTCTTGAGAACGGTTATTCCATTACAAAAGAAGGCGAAACCGCATCTATGGAATTAATTTACGATAAAGATTTGAATACCTGGAATGTAGTTGCAGAAGGCGTCAGCACTGAACTTTTGCAGATTAACAATGACGGTACTGCACAGATGACTTTACCAAACGGTGAAGACCTGACCGTTACTTTGGATGCGCAGGGAGTATCTGCTGCACGTCAGGCAACTATGGTCAATACCTATTACGCTGCACGTTAAGAGTTGAAACAAGATAAAACAGAAAGGCTGCGCAATGTTCGTCAAAGAACCGCGCAGCCTTTAGTTTTTTCAGACGGATATCCGCTTGGCATCAGAATGGATATCCTACCGCAAAATGAAATGCAAAATCGCGGCTGAATTTAGGATGTATAATAGGGAAATGCTCCTTTTTAGTGTTATACACCGGATTGACAGCTTTCATACCACCGTCAAAGCGCAGGACAAAGAAGTCCAGATCCAACCGTAGGCCCAATCCGTAGGCTACGGCTATCTGCTTATAGAACTTATTGAATTCAAACTTCCCGCCCGGCTGGTCTTTGTAATCGCGCAAGGTCCAGATGTTGCCCGCATCCACAAAAATCGCTCCTCTGAACTTCCAGAAAAGGCGTGTGCGGTATTCGATACTTGCATCCAACTTAACATCTCCCGACTGATTCATGAAGTTTCCGTCACCGGGAAACACACCGGGGCCCAAATCACGTACCGACCAGCCGCGTACACTGTTTGCACCACCTGAGAAATAACGCTTTTCAAAAGGCACAATCGTTGCATTGCCGTAAGGAACGGCTATGCCGGCTCCCACATGGAATGCAATGGAATTGCGGTTGTCTATAACGATATTCTTGGCAAAATCGAAATCCCCTTTGACATATTGTGCGAATGGGATACTCAGCAATGAATACTCCCCGTCTTCATTCTTCTTCATGTTTGTCATTCTGGCAAAAGCATACAGAAGATTACCGGCAGACTCAAAATTAAAGCGAATAGAATATGAGTTGCCGATGATTGCATTATTCATCAGGGCTTGTCCTGCGCTATTGTATGTATAGCTGTATCCTGTGCGGACAATCAGGCGGTCGTCGTAGTTGTATTTTAAAATATAGTTCTGTTCGTTATTCAAATATTTGTCGCGGAACTCCTGCGAAATGGAAGGCATATACAGGTAGTTGATATCCAGCAAATCAATGCGATGCTGAGCACGCTGACGTTGCAATCCCCATTTGTAACTCCAATTGGCAGAAGCAATGATGCGTGAAAACTCCGGACGTATCTGATAATTATACTGTACGCCAAATTCCGTAGTAGCACGTATCTTCCTCCGGAAGTCGTTGGAAAGAAACGGAAAGAGAAACCGCGGAAAGTTGATCGTTGCTTCCGCCCCTAATTCCGTATAGTCCTCGTGGTTATATCCGCCTTGCAAGCCAGATACCGCTTCGTAAGCCCCCCGCAGCTTTATCATAAAAGTCTCGGAACCCTTGAACATATTCCGGTTCTGAAATGATACGGATGCGGCAGCTCCCAAGTCTCCTGCGGAGTTGGTTCCTTCCAATTCAAATGATACGGACTGGTATTTGCTCTTTGTCAGCATTACGTAGGCATTCAATTTGGCTGTATCGCCTACCTGCGTTTCAAAGAAACGGATATTGGTATATTTCAATGCCTGCAAACGTCCGAAATTGGAATAGGTACGTTGCACATCCGGTTCGTTGTACAAACTGCCCGGCACAATATTCAGATTATTAGTCAGCACCTTCGGGCGCAAATAAAGTTTATCCTTATAATATATGGGAAAACCCTTGTAATGTACGGAGTCGTTGATTTCTATGCTGCTCAAAGCAGATGATTCCAACACATTATAATCCGTTATAAAATTTACCTTGTTGATGTAGTACTGCCGATGATTTTGCGGGCTATCGTCATTGTGCTGCCGAAAAGGCGCCAGATGCATGGTTACATCCACCTGGTAGGTATTCCTCACCGTATCTGCCGTGTAAGAAATATATTCCTTATTGAATTTATAATATCCGTTACGAAGAAGATTGTCCGTAATGCGCTGACGTTCTGCATCCAAACGGTTTACATCGAAATACATTCCTTCCGTCAGATAAGTACCTGCCGAATCCTGCCGCATATATTCCCTGATTTTCCCGTCTCTGATATCGTATTTAAGAGAACGAATCTTATAAGGTTTTCCACTGGACACCTTATAGGTCAGCTTCAGCTTCTTCTTCTTTATTTGTATAACCGGCTCTACGGTGGCGCTCATATAGCCCATATTTTGTACGGCTTTTTTCATTTCCTCACCGGAGCGCTTCGTTTCTTCTTCCTTATAGATGACCGGAGCGTCCCCTATGCGCCGCAAAGTACGGTTTATCCAACGTGCAGAGTCTCTGCCCGACCAGTTATAGACATACAACTGTGTTTTTATCAGGCTGAACCATTTGGCATTCGGATTCTGGCGGACATACATCGATAGGCCTGAAGGCTTGATTTCCCTGTTGTCCGTCTGTATGCGCACCTCGTCCAACAAATATGAACCTTCCGGCACATATTTCGTGGCAGAACATGAAGCGAATAAGAGTACGGCGGTAGCAAATAGTGCGTAGCGAAAGCCTTTCTTCATACTAAGTTATTAATTGCGCATAAAATACTGCAAATATAGAAATAATCATGTACTTTTGCCAAATAAAACCGAACAACTTATGGCACTGAGCAAGAATCGCATTAAATATATCCGTTCACTGGAATTGAAAAAGAATCGCAAAGCCGATAAAGTATTCCTGGCAGAAGGCCCGAAACTGGTAGGAGATTTGCTGGGGCACTTCCGTTGCCGCTTCCTGATTGCAACTTCCGAATGGCTTTCCGCCCACAGGCATTTGGCTGTGGAAGATGTGACCGAAGTTTCCGAAGAGGAACTTTCGCGCGCCAGCCTGCTGAAAACTCCCCAACAGGTACTCGCCGTGTTCGAACAGCCGGACGAATCTGTGGATGTTTCCGTCATAAGCCGCTCCCTTTGCCTGGCATTGGACGATGTGCAGGACCCCGGCAATTTGGGAACAATCATCCGCCTTGCCGACTGGTTTGGAATCGAACATATCTTCTGTTCGCCCAACACGGTGGATGTCTACAATCCTAAAACCGTACAGGCTACCATGGGCGGCATCGCACGGGTGAAACTGCATTATATTTCCCTGCCCGAACTTATTGCTTCACTGGAAGACATACCGGTATACGGCACTTTCCTGGATGGAGAAAACATGTATACACAACCGCTTTCGGCGTACGGACTGATAGTAATGGGGAATGAGGGCAACGGCATAGGAGATGAAGTGAAACGGCTCATCAACCGGAAACTGTACATTCCCAATTATCCGGCAGAACGCGAAACTTCCGAATCTTTGAATGTTGCCATTGCTACCGCAGTAGTTTGTGCCGAGTTCCGGCGGCAGGCAGCAATGTTGTAGTGTCAAAATTAGGGAAATAGATAGGCATTAGTCCGCAACTTCCGTCAATAAAGGATGGCGGAGTTATTAATAAATTCCGAGAAGCGTTTGTCAAGGAGAAAATTGTGTCAGGTTCTTTCAACTCGTTTTGCGTTAAAAGAACGATTGCTCCCGGCAGCCATTCCACATTTTCTATCTCTTCGGTCAATGGAAATAAACGTACAACCATCCCCTCTTCCGTCTCTATCGCATATTGTTTGAGATAACCGTATGCGGGCAGGAATAAAAAATGTGAAGCGAAACGTTTCATTGTTTTTCAGTGGTTTGGCGCAATCTTGGACGCGGACGCCTTTCAGAGCGTTGACGGACAGTATCTTTCTCTTCACTCTGCCGCTTCAGTTCTGCCGGTTTGCCCGGAACGGGTTCTTTCTTCAGTTCTTTGTCGCCTGCCTCAAGGCTATCTGCCGGAGCCTTGAACAAGGTATCCTTTGCGTGGTAGCGCATCAGGCTGATGCGGTCTGCCAACACATCCCGTGTGGATTGCTGTGCAGGATAATAGATAAAGCCTCGTATTTCTTTTATTTCTCCCAATGTGTCGGCAAATAAAGAAATAGTCTCCGTGCCCGATTGCTTTACCTTGAGCATATCGTTCAGCGTATCTTTGGCATAAAGAACCTGCATTGCCATTAAAGGTGCGTGCAGACTGTCGGGTGTTCCGTTCAGGAAACGGAAACGGACTGTCCAACGCAGCGTATCTCTGTCCTTGAAATTGGTGTCCGAAGGAAGTGTGAAAGTCAGTTTGTTATCCATCGGAGTTCCGGTAAGATAACAGATGTGCCGGCCTCTCCATACGTCTATACTGTCGCCCGGAGAAGATTCTTTGGGCTTGTTGTCGCGCAAGGCTATTAAATGATTGATACCGTCCCTCTCGGCTTTCAACCGCTGGTTTACTTTTTCGTAGACTTTTGTAAGGGCATCCGGATGGCGGGCATACCACACCATGGAAGTATCGAAGTCGGCCTGGGTAATGCCGTGTTTCCTGTAAACCGATTCAATGTACAGCACACGCTTATAACTTTCGCTGTAAGGAACCTCCTCTCCCATTGCCTTTGCAATGTGGAAGTCATAAAGTACGTTTTCCATTTTGGCGTCCGATATAACCGTATCAGGTCTTTTAACCTGACATGCCGTCAGACCGAACGCCAGAAGGATTACGCTATAATACCATTGAATCCGTCTTTTCCTTTTCATGATTTCTTTATAACATGATAGGAATCATTCAAATACTTACTGTAGAAGAGCAACAGCGCTATGATACCGCAACTGATTGCCGCATCGGCAAAGTTGAAAATCGGGCTGAAGAAGATGAAATGGTCTCCACCTATGAACGGCATCCACGCAGGCCAGTTTGTTTCGATAATAGGGAAATAGAACATATCGACCACTTTACCGTAAAGCAGCGGAGCGTATCCGCCGCCTTCGGGCATAAAGGTTGCCAGTTGCGAATAGGTGCTTTCATTAAACAGCACTCCGTAGAATACGCTGTCGATGATATTGCCCAGCGCACCCGTCAGGATGAGCGAGACACAGACAATAAACCCTGTTTTCATTCCATGCTTTATGAACTTGTACAGGAACCAGCCTATCACTCCTACCGCAACGATTCGAAATGAAGTAAGGAACAATTTCCCGAATATCTCCAAACCAAAAGCCATACCGTTGTTTTCGGTAAAATAAATGTAAAACCAATCGGTGATGCGTATGCTCTCATGCCAATACATGTGCGTCTTTACAATCACCTTGATTACCTGATCGATAATCAATACCGAGAAAATAACGAGTAAGGCTATCCGCCCTTTCGTGAAAAAATTCTTCATCCTTATTTCTTGCCGTTGTTTTTAGCTTCGATGCTCAATGTAGCATGAGGCACTGCACGCAGACGTTCGGCAGGAATCAGCTTGCCTGTTTCGCGACAGATACCATACGTTTTGTTCTCGATGCGTACCAAAGCGGCCTGCAATCCTTGGATAAACTTCAACTGGCGTTGTGCCAGACGGGTCGTTTCTTCCTTGGACAAGGTGTTTGCCCCTTCTTCCAGCACTTTGTACGTTGGAGATGTGTCGTCGGTGTCATTACCGTCCGCACCTGTCAGGCTGGCTTTCAGCAACTCATAGTCGCGTTGCGCCAACTCCAACTTTTCCAGAATAATGGCGCGGAATTCTTCCAATTCCGCATCCGAGTATCTTGTCTTTTCTGCCATAACTTTACGTGTTTAATCGTTAGTATTAATAATTCATTCTTTCACAACGCTTACATACAGTCTGAAATCGTCGAATTCGAGTTCCGTTCCGCCTTCCACATTGTCCGTCAGCGTCAGTGATGTTCCTAAAACCTGGTTACAAATATAGTCTTTATATTCATTTACCGCATCATCCGTTTGCGGATTTTTTGATAATGTAATCTTTATTTTGTCCGTTATCTCAAAGCCGCTCGACTTGCGGATATTCTGGATACGGTTCACCAATTCGCGGGCAATACCCTCGCGGCGAAGTTCTTCGGTGATGGTAACTTCCAAAGCTACAGTCAGCTTGCCTTCATTGGCCACCAGCCATCCTGGAATGTCTTCACTGAAGATTTCCACATCGGATGTCTCGATTACGGCTTCCGCACCGTCCAGATTCAGCGTATAGGAACCGTTCTTTTCCAGCTCGGCAATGGCTTCCTGCGGCATTCCGGCAACGGCTGCGGCAACGGCTTTCATCTGCTTGCCGAATTTCGGGCCCAGCTTCTTGAAGTCGCACTTCACTTTCTTCACAAGCACACCGGCTGCACCGTCCACAAACTTGATTTCCTTTACGTTCACCTCGTTCATGATAAGTGCTTTTACGGCTTCGATGTGGGCGCGTTGCTCTTCGTCCACTACCGGAACCATGATGCACTGTAGCGGTTGGCGGACTTTGATGTTCACCTTACGGCGCAGCGCCAATACCATAGAAGTAACGTCCTGTGCCATTTGCATGCGTGCTTCCAGCTCCTTGTCTATCATCTCTTCCTTGCATTCGGGGAATTTTGCCAGATGAACGGAGACAACGTTGTCGCGTCCGGTAGCTGCCGTCAGGTCCGAATAGAGCATATCGGCATAGAACGGAGCAATAGGCGCCATCAGTTTGGCTACGGTTTCCAGACACGTATAGAGCGTTTGGAACGCGGACAGCTTATCCTGCGTCATGCCGCCGCCCCAGAAACGTTTACGGTTCAGGCGGACATACCAGTTGGAGAGATTGTCGTTCACGAAGTCCGAAATCAGTCGTCCGGCTTTGGTAGGCTCGTATTCGTTGTAGCAGTTATCCACATCCTTCACCAATGTGTTCAGCACGGAGATAATCCAGCGGTCTATTTCCGGACGTTCCGCCATGGGCACATCAGCTTCCTTGTATTCAAATCCGTCCACGTTGGCATAGAGGGCAAAGAAAGAATACGTATTATATAAGGTTCCGAAGAATTTGCGGCGCACCTCTTCCACTCCGTCTACATCGAATTTCAGGTTGTCCCACGGAGAAGAATTGGTAATCATGTACCAGCGCAAGGGGTCGGAACCGTATTTCTCGATGGTAGAGAACGGGTCTACGGCATTGCCCAAACGCTTGGACATCTTGTTGCCGTTCTTGTCGAGTACCAGACCGTTCGATATGACGGCTTTATAGGATATGCTGTCGAACACCATTGTGGCGATGGCATGCAGGGTAAAGAACCAGCCGCGTGTCTGGTCCACACCTTCTGCGATGAAATCGGCGGGATATACCTGGTGGCTGTCCAACAGTTCCTTGTTCTCGAACGGATAGTGTATCTGCGCATACGGCATGGAGCCGGAGTCGAACCATACGTCAATCAAATCCGATTCGCGCTTCATGGGTTTGCCGGCTTTGGAAACAAGGACAATATCATCTACATAAGGACGGTGAAGGTCTATCTTGTCGTAGTTTTCCTGCGTGTACACGCCCGGCTGGAAACCTTTGTCCTTATAAGGATTGGATGACATCAGTCCGGCGGCAACGGATTTCTCTATCTCGTTGTAAAGTTCCTCTACGGATTCGATACATTTTTCTTCGTCACCGTCTTCCGTGCGCCAGATAGGCAACGGAGTACCCCAGTAGCGCGAACGGCTCAGGTTCCAGTCGTTCAAGTTCTCCAGCCACTTGCCGAAGCGTCCCGTACCGGTACTTTCCGGTTTCCAGTTGATGGTCTTGTTCAACTCTATCATACGCTCCTTGCAGGCGGTACTACGGATAAACCAGCTATCCAACGGGTAGTACAACACCGGTTTGTCCGTACGCCAGCAATGCGGATAGTTGTGCACGTGCTTCTCTATCTTGAATGCCTGGTTGGCAGCCTTCATCATCATACATATATATATGTCGAGAGTCTCGGCGGCCTGAGCGGCTTTTTCGTCATACTTACCGTTGACGGTGAATTGCGGGTCGTAGGCATTCTTCACCCAGCGTCCCTGGTATTCTTTGTAGGCGTCTACATCGACACACTCTTTTACGAATCTTTCGTCCAGTTCGTCCAGCAGATAGAACTTACCGGTGAGGTCCACCATAGGACGGGTCTCGCCGCGCTTGTTAATCATGAACAGGGAAGGAATGCCTGCCGCACGGGCTACGAAAGCATCGTCCGCACCGAATGTGGGAGCGATGTGTACGATACCCGTACCGTCTTCCGTGGTTACATAATCGCCGAGGATTACACGGAAGCCTTTGTCGCTGACGCTCCAATTGCCGTCGTTGTCCACCTCTACCGGTTTCACCCACGGAATGAGTTGTTCGTATTCCATTCCTGCCAGGTCCGGACCTTTGTATTCGCCTACAATCTTGAACGGGATAAGCTTGTCTCCCGGCTTATAATCCTCTAATGCAAGCTCTTCCGCTTTTTTATTGAAGTGAGTATAGAGCAATGCTTTGGCAAGTACCACGGTCATCTTCTCGCCCGTATAGCCGTTGTAGGTCTGTACGGCCACGTAGTCTATTTTCGGGCCTACGCAGAGAGCGGTGTTCGAGGGCAGTGTCCACGGAGTCGTAGTCCATGCCAGGAAATAAGGAGTACCCCACTCCGCCATTTCGGGTTTCGGGTTCTTCATCTTGAACTGTCCCACTACGGTTGTATCCTTTACATCGCGGTAGCAACCGGGCTGGTTCAGCTCGTGCGAGCTCAAGCCTGTTCCCGCAGCCGGTGAATACGGCTGTATGGTATATCCTTTATAAAGGAGTCCTTTCTTGTGAAGTTGCTTCAACAGCCACCACAGCGTTTCGATGTAACGGTTGTCATAGGTGATGTAGGGATTCTGCATATCCACCCAATAACCCATTTTGTGGGTAAGGTCTTCCCACTCCTTAGTAAATTTCATTACATCCTTGCGGCAGGCGGCATTGTATTCGGCAACGGAAATAGTCTTGCCAATATCTTCTTTGGTGATGCCGAGCGCCTTTTCCACACCCAGTTCCACAGGAAGCCCGTGCGTGTCCCAGCCGGCTTTGCGCTTCACCTGGAAGCCCTTCATGGTTTTGTAGCGGCAGAAAATATCCTTAATGGAGCGCGCCATTACATGGTGAATACCCGGCATGCCATTGGCCGAGGGCGGTCCTTCGAAAAACACGAAAGAAGGACAACCTTCACGTTCTGTCATACTCTTGGCGAAAACCTGGTTTTCGTCCCATTTCTTCAACACTTCCTTGTTTATTTCCGAAAGGTCAAACTTTGAATATTCGGCAAACTTCTTACCCATCTTGATATTTACGATTTGACTATTTACGATTTACTATTTTTCCTGAAGATAGCCCGGAAAGGCTTTTCCGGTGCTTTCCTCTTTATTTTAAGGGTGCAAATTTACAAAAAAGTTAGAGAAAAGAGATTTTTGAGCGGATAATTTTAAGATGAGCCGCCCACGTCTCTCGCTTTACTTCTTCATTTTCACTTCATACAAGTCGTTTCTGCGATCTTTCAGGTTGCGGACGCTGCCATAGGTATGCAGTTCGTTGAGCAAGTCCAGATCCACATCGGACACCAGAATCATTTCGGTGTTCGGAGTTGCCTCGGCACGCTTTCCGTCGGTAGGGAAAGCGAAGTCGCAGGGGGTGAACACACCCGACTGGGCATACTGTATGTCCATGTTGTGTACACGGGGAAGGTTGCCCACACTGCCTGCTATGACCACAAAACACTCGTTTTCGATGGCGCGGGCATGGGCGCATACCTTAACGCGCGAATAGGCGTTCTGTGTGTCGGTAAGGAAAGGAACGAACAGTATCTGCATGCCCTGGTCTGCCATGATGCGCGAAAGTTCCGGGAACTCCACGTCATAACATATCAGCACACCGATTTTGGCGCAGTCCGTATCGAACGTCTGCAAGGATTTGCCGCCACTCAATCCCCAGCTCTTGATTTCGTCAGGAGTGACGTGTATCTTTTCGTACATTTCGTACGTTCCGTCGCGGCGACAAAGGAAACCTACGTTGTACAAACGTCCGTCCTCTTCCTTGATAAGCGGCATGCTGCCCGTAATGATATTGATGTTGTAGCTGATGGCCAGCTTCACAAACCGCTCTCTGATTTCGTTGGTGTAAGCCGCCAGTCCGCGGATGGCTTCCGACTCTCCCTCGTCATTGAATTTGGCCATCAGCGGCGCATTGAAGTATTCGGGGAAGAGAACGAAGTCGCTCTTGTAGTCGGAAACGGCATCTACGAAGAACTCCACTTGCTCGAACAAATCGTCCAGCGTCTTGTAAGTACGCATCTGCCACTGCACCAGACCGACGCGCACCGTCGTTTTCGGACTTACATACTCCTGTGTAGGTGCCTGGTAATAGATATTGTCCCATTGCAGCAGGCAGGCATAATGCTTGGATTCCTCATCGTTGGGAAGATAGTTGCGCATCACCTTGCGTACATGGAAGTCGTTGCTCAACTGGAACGTCAGCACCGGGTCGTATATCTCCTTCTGCTTTACCTTATCTATATATTCCTTAGGGCGCAACTGGTCGGCATACTTATGATAGTTGGGGATGCGCCCGCCGAACATGATGGCTTTCAAATTCAGTGTTTCGCAGATTTCCTTGCGGTATTCGTACATACGGCGTGCCAGGCGCAGTCCGCGGTATTGCGGATGGATAAACACTTCGATGCCGTAAAGGATATTTCCTTTGGGATTGTGCGTATTGAAAGTTTCCTTGCCCGTAACCTGGGCATAGGTGTGGTCGTTCTTCACATCGTCGTAATTCACGATAATGGAGAGTGCACACCCCACTATCTTTTCATCGACCACCGTTACAATCTGCCCTTCCGGAAAGATGCGGATGAGTTTCTCTATCTGCTTGTGCGTCCAGAAAACATCGCTTCCATCCGAATAAACGCGTGTGAATGATTGTGCCAACTGGTCGTAATCTTCTATCTGCAGGTTACGTATCTGTACCTTATTAATTTTAATTTCGTCCATAATTTTCGTGTTATACCTGAGTTTAAAACGGTGCAAAGTTACAGTTTTACTTATACATTAATCCCTATGGGATATGATTTTTTCCTACCTTTGCTGCCAAAACAACATTTATCTCTGTAAACGTTAAACATAGATTGAGACATGCAAAGATTTATTACACTGGCATTCAACACCTTGCTTTTGCTATCGCTGAATGCGGCAACTCCCGAAACACATTACACCGTTATTGTTTCACTCGACGGTTTTCGCTGGGACTATCCCGACATGTATAAGACTCCCAACCTGGACCGCATGGCGGCAGACGGGGTAAAGGCCGTGATGCTTCCCTCCTATCCTGCCTCTACGTTTCCCAATCACTATACGCTGGCCACGGGATTGGTTCCCGACCATCACGGCATAATCAACAATACTTTTTGGGATGTAAAGAACAGACGCCAGTATTCCATGGGCGACTCCGCCACCCGCAACAACCCGGAATACTATTTTGGGGAACCGATATGGATAACGGCTCAGAAACAAGGCATAAAAACCGGTAATATGTATTGGGTAGGCTCGGACATTGCGATTAAAAAGTCTCATCCCACTTATTACAGACCTTGGAACGCCAAGCCTTTTCTGACTTTTGAACAACGGATAGACACGGTGCTCACCTGGTTGCAAAAGCCCGAACCGGAGCGTCCCAGACTCATCATGCTATATTTTGAAGAGCCCGACGGAAGCGGGCATCACAACGGCCCGTGCAGTTTGCCTACCGGTGCGGTGGTCCAACACATGGACAGCCTTGTGGGGGTATTAAGAAAAAAGATAGAAGCTCTTCCTTTCGGCGGGGACATCAATCTTATCGTCACGTCGGACCACGGCATGACCGACATCAGTCCCGAACGGGTTGTCAACATAAACGATTATGTAAAACCGGAATGGTGCGAAGTGATAGACGGACGTACACCAACTTCCATATTCTCGAAACCGGAATACCGCGACTCTATCTGCAATGCTCTGAAAAAAGCGGCTCACATCCGTGTGTGGAAAAAAGAAGAGATTCCCGCCGAACTGCATTATGGCAGCAGCGACCGTATAGGCGATATCGTAGTGGCTCCGGAACTGGGCTGGCAGTTTACGGACGTGGCACGCGACACCAAAGGCGCTCACGGATATTTTCCCCAAAGCCCCGACATGCAGGTTATGTTTCGGGCCATCGGACCTGATTTCAAGAGAGGTTACATATCCGGAGGATTTGTGAATGTGGACATCTACCCGCTATTGTCGCATCTTCTGCAAATTGTTCCGGAAAAGACGGACGGACGGTTCGAACGGATAAAGGACATATTACGGTGACAAACAGTTTACTTATAATCAAACAGATACGTGTACCAATTTATTCCACGCTTTGGTACGAGCCGTACCTTAGTAAGGTACACGCCGTACCATTAGGTGAAAGTCGTCGTACCACCTAATGGTATGAGCCGTACCACCGGGTGGTAGGCACCAAAAGTCCGGGACTTCAGACACAAAAGGCTGTGCAATTTCTTTCAGATGAACTGCACAGCCTTTTATATTCTGCCAGATTGAAGTTCCTGCGGACTTATTTCTTTTTCTTCCAAAGTTTGGTCATATCTTCCAGCGTCTTGCCTTTCGTTTCGGGTACGAGCTTCCACACGAAGAGGGCGGCTGCCACGCAGATAATCCCATAAAGGGCATATGCAAACATATGGCCGAACTTATCGCCCATCTCCCCGAGACGCATATTGTACATCGGCAGGAAAGTAGACGAAACAATAAAGTTGAAAATCCATTGGAATGCCACCGCAATGGCTACCGCAGCGCCACGGATGGTGTTCGGGAAGATTTCGGCAATCAGTACCCAGCAGATAGGTCCCCAACTGAACATGAACGAAGCGCTGTAAACCATGATGCTGATAACGGATATTATTGCCGGCAGTCCGGTTACGACGTTGCACATAGCCACACCGAAAGCTCCTATCGCCATACCGACAGAGCCGGAAATAAGCAGCGGTTTGCGTCCCCATTTTTCAACCGTGAACACAGCCAGCAAGGTAAAGAGAATATTGACAACGCCCATGAGCACGGTTTGTACCATCGGATTGGCCATGCCCATCGTCTCGAATATGCGCGGAGCGAAATAAAGCACGGCATTGATGCCGACAGCCTGCTGGAATACGCTCAGCATGATACCGATAAAGATAACCATCCAACCGTAGGTAAAGAGTCTTTCTGTCTTTTCTTCGGTAGTTGCCTTGATTTCCGCAAGGATTACCTTTGCCTGAGAAGAGCCGTTGATACGGCTCAACACATTCAGCGCCCTTTCGTCCTTACCGCACATGGCAAGATAACGCGGCGTTTCCGGCACCAGCAACACCAATAGAGCAAACAGTCCGGCAGGAACGGCTTCGCTGACGAACATCAGACGCCACCCCGTCTCCGTGGTCCATGCGGCAGCTTCGGGATTCATTATCTGATTTACTCCGTTAACGAGGTCTATCACCGGATTGGCATGACTGCCCAGAATAAGGAAGTTGACAAAGTAAACTACCAACTGACCGAAGATAATGGCAAACTGATTCCACGATACCAGTGTTCCGCGAATGTTGCTCGGAGCGATTTCGGCAATGTACATCGGACAAATGGCGGAAGCCAGCCCCACACCTATACCGCCCAAGACACGGTAGAAATTGAAAGCCACCAGAAGAGAATAGGAAGGAACGCCATGTTCAAAGAACAGGAATTCGGGATAATAGGAACCCAGCGCCGACAAGAAGAACAGGATACCTGCCAAAAAGAGAGAGTTTTTGCGGCCCAATCCGGAAGCGAAAAAGCCGGAAACGGCGCTACCTATGATACAGCCTATCAATGCGCTGGATGATGTGATGCCGTGTATCGCGTCTGTGTATTCAAAATCGGCTCCCATGAAGAAAGCTTGAAGTCCCTTTTCTGCGCCGGAGATAACTGCCGTATCGTAGCCGAAAAGCAGACCGCCAATGACAGCCACGAGCACAATCGAAAAGAGATAGAGCTTGCTGCCTTTTTCTGTATAATTCATGATAATAGTGGTTAGGAGTTAGTGATGAGCGGTTAGTGATGAACGATTAGTGATGAGTGATTAATGGTCAGTAATTTAGTGATAATTGCTTATTCCCCATCTTTTATCACTAACCAATAATCGCTAATCACTCATCGCTAACCACTAACCGCTATTTATCAGCAATACATATTTACGATTGCTTCGTACAATTCTTGTTTGCCGCTGGTCTGTTTCGGTTCGCCGTTAGCTTTTGCGTAGGCTACGACATCTTCCAGTGTCAGCTTGCCTTCCTCGAATTCCTTACCCTTGCCGCTGTCGAAAGAAGCGTAGCGGTCGGCAAGCATCTTCTTGTAAGGAGACTCTTCGAGCAGTTTGGCTGCGCTTTCCAATGCACGTGCCATTACGTCCATACCTGCGATGTGAGCAATGAAGATGTCCTCAAGGTCGGTAGAGTTACGGCGTGTCTTGGCGTCGAAGTTTGTACCGCCGTCACCGAAGCCGCCGTTGCGGATAATTTGCATCATGGCTTGTGTCAGCTCGTAGTTGTCGATAGGGAACTGGTCTGTATCCCAGCCGTTCTGGTAGTCACCGCGGTTGGCATCGATAGAACCCAGCATACCGTTGTCTACTGCCACGGCAAGTTCGTGTTCGAAAGTATGGCCTGCCAGTGTGGCGTGGTTCACTTCGATGTTCACTTTGAAATCTTTATCCAAACCGTGGGCCTTCAGGAAGCCGACAACCGTTTCCGTGTCTGCGTCATATTGATGCTTGGTCGGTTCCATCGGCTTCGGCTCAATCAGGAACGTACCTTTGAAGCCGCGTGCACGGGCATAGTCGCGTGCAATGGTCAGCATCTGTGCAAGGTGTTCCTTTTCGCGCTTCTGGTCGGTATTCAGCAAAGACATATAGCCTTCGCGTCCACCCCAGAACACGTAGTTCGAACCGCCCAGTTCGATTGTTGCGTCAATGGCATTCTTGATTTGAACGGCAGCGCGGGCCACAACGTCAAAGTCGGGATTGGTGGCGGCACCGTTCATGTAACGTGCATGACCGAATACGTTGGCAGTACCCCACAACAGTTTGATACCTGTTTCCTCCTGCTTTTGCTTGGCGTATGCAACGATGGCTTTCAGGTTTGCTTCGTACTCTTCGATTGTATCGGCCTCGTCGCAAAGGTCAACATCGTGGAAGCAGTAATATTCGATGCCCATTTTCTGCATGAACTCGAAACCAGCATCCATTTTGTTCTTGGCAGCCTGCAGTTTATCGGCATCACCGTTCCAGGGGAAATGTTTCGTTCCGCCGCCGAACTGGTCACCACCCTCTGCACAGAGTGTATGCC
>NZ_JBCODG010000041.1:0-39540 GCF_040928965.1 Bacteroides sp. 2201st1_D9_2201SCRN_220225
GCGGGTTTCATAAAACAAAGGTAAGCAAAGATAGCTAATTTTAAAACTTACCAACCAGATATTTCCGCTGAGCCGTAAATTCCACCAAGTTTTCAAACTGAGCCGAAGTTTCTGTGCAAAAAACAAAAATCCTCTACAAATGCTTTGTAGAGGATCTCTGTGATCGCGACAGGATTCAAACCTGTAACCGGCTGATCCGTAGTCAGCTACTCTATTCAGTTGAGCTACGCGACCTTTATTATTAACAATTTGTGACCGCGACAGGATTCAAACCTGTAACCGGCTGATCCGTAGTCAGCTACTCTATTCAGTTGAGCTACGCGGCCTTGTTTGTTTTACGGGTGCAAAGATACGTACTTTTTTTGAATTAGCAAGAGATACGCAAACTTTTTTTGAAAAAAATTACTCGATAAACCGATAATTAAACAGCTGCCAGCCGAGTGTCAACCCCACATTCCACTCCTTTTTTGGTGAGCTATAATGATTTACATATGCAGATATTGCTCCAAAGGGCAATTGGCATATTACAGAAATTTCTCCTATATATTCAAAGCGCGAAAACGCTTTTCCATAATAAGCTTTGTTCAATGCATTCTTTTTAATAGGAAATATCGGTACGAAACCATAAAATTCAGAACGGAATTGGAACATATCATTGAAAACAAAAATAGGCTTGATACCCGCTGCCAAGAATTGGTTGGCCCGGAATGCTTCATTATACATCAGCTTACTATGAGGAGTAGGAGAAAAATCTGCCGCCTGCAACATGGTTGCCGTATAATTCTCCGAAAAGTTCTTCGATGAATACAACATCTCTGCCATCCATCCCAAAGTAAATTTGGGACTCATAGTATGATAGGCATATTTCATATAAGAAATTTGCAGCCAAGATTGCCTTTCTTTAGTCGTAACACTCGTTTCCGTCGGATTTCCCGGTATAAATTTCTCCTTTCCGCTAAAGACCTGTGCCACCAGTTTTTCAAAATACCCTTTAGTGGCATACTGTCGTGCATTCAGCGTACTCCCATAAAAGCCGATAGCCCCTCCCAAAAGGTTGTAGGTACTCCTGTCCGAACGGTCCTTGTCAAAATTAATCACGCTAGACTGAAAGTAATTGTCTTGAAGTTTCCCATATCCGATGCTTATTTCCGCCCGTTTATTGGCCAAAAAAGGCAAGGCTACCATCAGCTTGACAAAACGTTCATCTTTAGAGTTAAAAGAGGGCTTATCATTCTTAGAAAAGAGTTTGTCCTTTTTATAATAATCGAACGTACTTAAAGAAGCAATAAGGCGGTAGGAGGTTGGAATACGGGTAGGAAGGTCTATCTTGGCCATAAGCTGCGCATTATTATATACCTTGCCAATCTGGCCGTCAAGGGTTATTTCTTTGGAATAATAATTCAAGTCCTGATAACCCAACCCCAAATAAATCTGATTAGAGCTGGTTGTCGATACACTTCCACCCATCCTTACAGAAAAATTATCTTCCATTTTCACTTTCAGATGCAGCGAATACAAGTCGTTTTCAGAATCATATACAGCATGAGGTATAATCTCCGATATCATATTATCAGACAGCAAACGGAAATATCCACGTTTCAAATCTTCATATGTAAACACCTCATGGTCTTCGTCATGAAATTCTTTTTTGATATACGCCTGCTGTTGTGGATTGGCGCCCTCTATATAGATGTCCCTAAAGCGGAATTGAGGCAAATTACTGCGGTAGACCAACCGCCTTAAACGAACATTTTCCGCACTTACCCTCCGATGAATACGGCCTTTTATAGAATCCATTAAACTGATAGTCCGGTTATAGCCGATATCGTGCAACTCCTGCAAACGGTCAAAGTCCAAAAGGCTTACATCGTCATACTTGAATGTCATAATAATGCCTAAAGAATCCGGAAGAGTATAATCCGTCTTCTGCATAATCATATTTTCAAGCTGGCTCATCAAATCGTTCTCTTTCGGCTTACCGGGGTTGGCGGCTACCACGCTACCTATGATGACTTCCGGTTTAAAGTCCTCACGCATAATATCTGTGGGGAAATTATTATAAATTCCACCGTCATAAGCTAAAACGCTATCAATCTCTATCGGTTTGAAAACAAACGGAAAACTCATGGAAGCGCGTACCGCATCTCCCAAATCTCCTCTACGCATAATCAACGGTTTCTTGTTATATACATCGGAGGCAATACACCGGAAAGGCACAAACAGGCGGTTAAAATCGCCGCTGCATGCAGCCGTAGCCCGTGCAAATAGCTCCACAAAGACCAGATTCATCTGAATGGGATTTACCATGCTTGTAGGAAGTATCTGAGGCTTGATATGCAGCGAGTCCTTAAAGGAGAAACGGATATTGAAAAACTCCGGGGTCGGCCGGTTCTGTTTGAAATAATACCCGTATTCGGGTTCTACCTGTCCTGAATACCAGCGTTTGAAGTCTTCGGAACGCAATAAAGCCTCCATATCATCGGGAGAGTACCCCATAGCATAGAGTGAACCTATGATAGCTCCCATAGAAGTACCCGTAATGTAGTCGATAGGAATATTGTTTTCCTCCAAAGCGCGAATGATACCGATATGGGTCATGCCTTTCGCACCTCCGCCACTCAAAACAAGTCCTACTTTCTGAGCTTGCACAAACGGCAGAAGCAATAAACAGACTGACAAAAACAAAAAAAATCTTTTCATGAATACGGTTTCGAGTGAAATATACTAATTTATTCAATGCTCAAATATAGACAATTGTTTCCAAAAACCTCGTATCCAACGAAAAAAAACAGACCTATTACGAAAAAACAGACAAAAAAAGGGCATTACAACTCATATTAGCTGCAATGCCCTGTTATAATAGAAATCTAAAGGGGCTTATTTAATCAAATCGATGCTTCTCTTTACAAAATTATTCAAAGCTTCACCTTTCAACATGCCATTTTGAAGCAATGCCAAATCAATAAGTTGACGGACAACCTTATTCTGAGCGGCATAGTCGGCAAACAATCCATTTTTCCGGTTTTTCAAATCTTCCCACTTCTTATCCAAATCATTTACCTCATCCTTTTCGGTTGTAGGAATATCCTCATCTTTCTTGCCCTCCTGCTTCTTTTTCAATTCATTACGACGAGTATTTACATCGTCCATTTCTTTTTGAATCGGAGCAACGGCAGCCGCACATTCCTTGTCTTCATCAGCCAGAATCTCTTTTACCAGCTTATGGTCGGCATTCAATACCAGGTTGAACATGTCCGGCATTTCGCCATAGAAACTCATTCCTGCCTGGATATTAGCCATTTCTTTCATACGACGCATGTACTCGCTTTGAGTAATCATGACCGGTGAAGCATTTTCACCCAAAGCTTGAGCCATTACATTGAACTCTGTCTTTTCTATCTGCGGCAACTGGCTCTTGAAGATAACAGAGAGAACCTCCTGTTTATCGGCTTCCAAGACATCTTTCGCCTTGTCTTCCTTCACTATCAGATTGTCAACGACATCACTGTCTACACGGGTGAAACGCACTTTCTCGAACTTTTGCTCCAGCATGCTTACCATGGCAACATCAAGCTGGCCGCCCATCAACAGCACATTATATCCCTTATTCTTGGCAGCCTCGATATAGCTGTATTGCTCGTCTTTGTTGTTGGCATACAGATAAATCAGATTACCATCCTTATCCGTCTGGCTATCCTTTATCAAGGTCTTATACTCTTCGAAGGTATAATACTTGTCGTCCGTATCGGAAAGAAGGGCGAAATCCTTTGCTCTATCATAGAAATCCTCTTGTGTGAGCATTCCGTAGTTGATGAAGATTTTCAAATCGTTCCACTTCTCTTCAAATTGCTTACGGTCGTTCTTGAATATGGATTGCAAGCGGTCGGATACTTTCTTCGTAATATATGTAGAGATTTTCTTCACATTGGAGTCACTTTGCAAATAGGAACGGGACACGTTCAGCGGAATATCCGGCGAATCGAGTACACCGTGCAGCAATGTCAGAAAGTCCGGAACAATACCCTCTACAGAGTCCGTTACATAGACCTGATTGCAATAAAGCTGGATTTTGTTCTTGTTCAACTCTATATTGCTCTTTACCTTCGGGAAGTACAGAATACCAGTAAGATGGAACGGATAATCCACGTTCAGATGTATCCAGAACAAGGGTTCATCGGACATCGGATAGAGGTCGCGATAGAACTTCTTGTAATCCTCGTCTTTTAATTCGCTGGGCTTCAGCGTCCACAACGGATTAGCGTTATTAATGATGTTATCTTCGGATGTTTCAACCTGCTTGCCGTCTTTCCATTCTTTTTTCTTGCCGAATGCAACGGGAATAGGGAGGAAGCTGCAATACTTCTTCAAAAGAGAAGAGATGCGCGCTTCTTCAAGGAACTCCTTGCAATCGTCGTCTATATAAAGAACGATATCCGTACCGCGTTCTGCCTTGTCCGTATCTTCGATGGTAAACTCCGGACTACCGTCGCAAGTCCATTTCACGGCTTTAGCACCATCCTGATAGGATTTGGTGATGATTTCGACCTTCTTGGCAACCATAAAAGCCGAGTAAAAGCCAAGTCCGAAATGACCGATAATGGCATTGGCATCATTCTTATATTTCTCCAGGAAGTCGTTGGCTCCCGAGAATGCAATCTGATTGATGTATTTATCTATTTCTTCTGCCGTCAGGCCGATACCACGATCGGATACGGTAATCGTATCCTTGCCTAAAGACACATGCACGGTCAAATCACCGAGTTCACCCTTAAACTCACCGATAGAAGCCAGTGTTTTAAGTTTCTGGGTAGCATCGACGGCATTAGAGACTAACTCACGAAGGAAGATTTCATGGTCACTGTACAAAAACTTTTTGATAACGGGGAAGATATTCTCTGTAGTTACCCCAATATTTCCTTTTTGCATACTAAGTTTATATTTTTAGATTTGTATTTTTATTGTTTTGGCAAACTGAACACAAAAAAAATGCCAGTCCCGGAGAACTGACATTTTGACTGTTTTATTATAAAGGCTTGTTAGGCTTTGGTTATACTCAACTCGTCTTTTTCCTTATCGACAGAAACATTAACCGTATCACCGGGCTGTAATCCGGCAGACACAATCAGCTCCGAAAGTCCGTCTTCCAGATAATTCTGAATGGCACGCTTCAACGGACGGGCGCCAAATTGCACATCGTAGCCTTTGGCTGCAAGGAATCTCTTGGCTTCATCATCTACAACCATCTTATAGCCAATGGCTTCAATCCGTTCATACAAACCTTTCAGCTCTATGTCCACAATCTTCGTAATGGCATCCAACGAAAGCTGGTCAAACGTTATGATTTCATCCAGACGGTTCAGGAACTCAGGAGCAAAGGTCTTGTTCAATGCTTTCTGAATCACACTGCGCGAGTACTCGTTATCATCCGTACGTGCCTGTGCCGCAAAACCTACGCCACGACCGAACTCTTTCAACTGGCGGGTACCGATATTGGAGGTCATGATGATAACTGTATTCTTAAAGTCAATCGTTCTGCCATAATTGTCAGTAAGACGTCCCTCGTCCAACACCTGCAACAAGATATTGAACACATCCGGGTGAGCTTTTTCAATTTCGTCCAACAGCACTATGGAATAAGGTTTCCGGCGTACCTTCTCTGTCAACTGTCCGCCTTCCTCATAACCGACATACCCCGGGGCCGCTCCAATCATACGGGACACCGTATATTTCTCCATATATTCGCTCATATCAATGCGTATCAGTGCATCGCTGGAGCCAAACATATATTTAGCCAACTGCTTGGCCAAATGCGTTTTACCCACGCCGGTAGGACCGAGAAACATAAACGTTCCGATAGGGCGGTTAGGGTCTTTCAAGCCTACACGGCTGCGCAGGATGGCTTTGGTAAGTTTCTCTATCGCAGCATCCTGAGCCACAACTTTTGCCTGCAAATCTTCTTTCATACCTGCAAGCTTAAGACCTTCCGCCTGAGCCATACGTTGCACCGGAATACCGGACATCATCGATATGACATTGGCTATTTCTTCCTCTCCAACAAGCTGACGGTCGTCTTTGAGACGTGCTTCCCATTCCTCTTTCATTTCATCCAGGCGAGCGGAAAGTTCTTTCTCTCTATCCCGATAACTGGCAGCCAGTTCAAAGTTCTGCGACTTTACGGCTTCAGCCTTCAAAACACGTGCGTCTTCTATCAGCTTTTCCTGCTCTTCAATCTCTTTGGGAACATTAATGTTCGTCAGATGCACACGCGAACCGGCTTCGTCCAAAGCATCAATGGCTTTATCCGGGAAGTTACGGTCGGTTATATAACGCTCTGCCAACTTGACACATGCCTCTAACGCTTCGTCCGTATAGCTCACGTTATGGTGGTCTTCGTACTTCTCTTTTATGTTTCTCAGTATCTGGAGCGTTTCTTCCGGAGTAGTGGGCTCTACTATAACTTTCTGAAAACGACGCTCCAAAGCACCGTCTTTCTCGATATTCTTTCTGTATTCGTCAAGCGTGGTAGCACCGATACATTGTATTTCGCCGCGAGCCAAAGCCGGCTTCAACATATTGGCTGCATCCATAGAACCGGCAGCTGCACCGGCGCCTACAATAGTATGAATCTCGTCTATGAACAAGATTACGTTCGGATTCTTCTGCAACTCGTTGATAATGGAGCGGATGCGCTCTTCAAACTGTCCGCGGTATTTGGTTCCGGCTACCACAGAGGCCATATCGAGCATTACCACCCGCTTGTCAAACAAGATACGGGATACTTTCTTTTGAACGATACGCAGTGCCAATCCCTCTACAATAGCCGACTTGCCGACACCCGGCTCACCAATCAGCACCGGGTTGTTTTTCTTACGACGACTCAATATCTGCGCCAAGCGTTCTATCTCACGCTCACGCCCTACAACCGGATCGAGCTTGCCTTCTTCTGCCGCACGGGTCATGTCCGTACCGAAATTATCCAGGACCGGAGTATCATTGGAAGACTTCTTCGATGCAGTCTGTGCAGAAGAAGCCGCACCCTGTCCTGCATCGCGAGAGGGATGGGACATATTCATGTCTTCATCGTCTTCTTCCTCTTCTTCCGGAAATCCCATACCAGCATTCGGGTTGGTAGATTGCATTGTAAGCTGTTCAAATACAGTTTGATAATTCACCCGATTTTCTTCCAGGACGGTAGCAGCCAGGTTGTCGCCATCCTTCAGTATAGCCAACAACACATGTTCGGCATCGGCTGTTGCACTCTTTAAAATACGCGCTTCCAGAATGCACATCTTCAATATCTTAGCGGCCATTGGCGACAATGGCACATCCGCATCGGGCAATAGGGTATCGTCTTCGGCATCTCTCAAGAAGCTTTCAATGCGCTTTTTTACTTGCTTCAAGTCTATATCGAGTTTCATCAATATCTCGATAGCTTTTCCTCCGCCGTCACGTAGCATGCCGAGCAGAAGATGCTCCGGGCCGATATATCTATTTCTCAGTCGGTTGGCTTCCTCCTTGCTATAAGTTATAATATCAGAAACTCTTTGTGAAAATTGATTGTTCATATAATTTTTATCTCCTTAATTAAAGGTTTTGACTGACAAAGATACGCATTTCTTTATATTGCATACCATAAACTGGATTAATAATATACAAATCCCGTGCCATAAATCACATCTTTCCGGTTCGCCCTACACATTATATTATAATACGTGGGAATTTCATCCGTACCAACGGTTGGTATTCGATGTACCAACCTAAGAAACTTCATATACCTAAGCTTGGTACGGCTCGTACCTTAGTAAGGTACACCGAGTACCAAAGGGAGGTATCTTTCTGGTACTTGTATCTGTCTTATTTTTAACCGATTATACATCAAACGGAAAACCATACGTCCAAACGGGGTTTCAAGCATGGAAATCTGCAACAAAGTTTATGAGGGAAAACTTTTGTATATCGTAAAAAAGCAGTACTTTAGCGTGGTTTTTCACAAACCCGCAAATGTATAATTAATAATCTTTTTAAATGCTTGAACAAGACAGAATTATAAAGATTAACATCGAGGAGGAAATGAAGTCTTCGTACATTGACTACTCCATGTCGGTCATTGTTTCACGTGCCCTTCCGGATGTTAGAGATGGTTTTAAACCTGTTCACCGAAGAATTCTTTTCGGTATGATGGGACTGGGAAATACGTCGGATAAACCCTATAAGAAATCTGCGAGAGTTGTCGGTGAGGTATTAGGTAAATATCACCCGCACGGTGACTCATCCGTATATGGCGCTCTCGTCCGTATGGCACAGCCGTGGGCTATGCGCTACATGCTTGTAGACGGACAAGGCAACTACGGTTCTGTGGATGGTGACAGCGCAGCCGCCATGCGTTACACGGAATGCCGCTTGCAAAAGATTGGAGAAGAAATGATGCAGGATCTTGATAAAGAGACTGTAGACATGCAAACCAACTTCGACGACTCGTTGCTGGAACCCACCGTAATGCCAACCCGCATTCCGAACCTTCTTGTCAACGGTGCTTCCGGTATCGCCGTAGGTATGGCTACGAATATGCCAACCCATAATCTGTCCGAAGTGATAGATGCCTGCGTCGCATATATCGACAACAATGATATCGACATCGAAGATTTGATGACTTACGTCAAAGCTCCCGACTTCCCGACAGGCGGTTATATATATGGTATGAGCGGTGTGCGCGAAGCCTACATGACCGGTCGCGGACGTGTTGTAATGCGCGCCAAGGCTGAGATTGAAACATCTTCCACGCATGACAAAATCGTTGTAACCGAAATCCCTTACGGAGTAAATAAGGCCGAATTAATCAAATCCATCGCCGATTTGGCCAACGAAAAGAAGATAGAGGGCATTTCCAATGCCAACGACGAGTCTGACCGCGAAGGTATGCGCATCGTCATCGACGTAAAACGCGATGCCAACGCCAGTGTAGTGCTGAACAAGCTCTACAAGATGACATTGTTACAGACTTCCTTCGGCGTAAACAACGTGGCATTGGTACACGGACGTCCTCGCTTGCTGAACCTGAAAGACCTCATCAAGTATTTCGTAGAGCATCGTCACGACGTAGTTATCCGCCGTACACAATATGATTTGCGTAAAGCTAAAGAACGTGCCCATATCTTAGAAGGTTTGATTATCGCATCGGACAATATTGACGAGGTAATCAAAATCATCCGTGCCGCCAAAACTCCGAATGACGCAATCAGCGGTTTGATGGAGCGTTTTGAATTGACTGAAATCCAATCGCGCGCCATCGTAGAAATGCGTCTGCGCCAGTTAACCGGACTCATGCAGGACCAACTCCATGCCGAGTATGAGGAAATCCAAAAGCAGATTGCTTATCTGGAAGAAATCCTCGTTAACGACGAACTCTGCCGCAAGGTTATCAAAGATGAATTAATCGAGATTAAAACTAAATACGGTGATGAACGCCGCTCTGAAATAGTTTATTCGTCGGAAGAATTCAACCCGGAAGATTTCTATGCAGACGATGAAATGATTATTACCATTTCTCATATGGGATATATCAAGCGTACGCCGTTAAGCGAATTCCGTGCCCAAAACCGCGGTGGGGTAGGTTCTAAGGGAACAGAGACACGCGATGAGGACTTTGTAGAACATATATATCCTGCAACAATGCACAATACCATGATGTTCTTCACTCAAAAAGGTAAGTGCTATTGGCTGAAAGTATATGAGATACCCGAAGGAACCAAAAACTCTAAGGGACGCGCCATTCAGAACCTGTTGAATATAGACTCTGATGACGCCGTAAATGCATACCTGCGCGTGAAGAACCTGAACGACCAGGATTTCATTAACAGTCATTATGTACTGTTCTGCACAAAGAATGGCGTCATTAAGAAAACATTGCTCGAACAATATTCCCGTCCTCGCCAAAATGGTGTCAATGCCATTACAATCCGCGAAGATGACCGCGTAATCGAGGTGCGCATGACTAACGGTGACAACGAGATTATCATTGCCAATCGTAACGGACGTGCCATCCGTTTCCACGAAAGTGCCGTACGCGTAATGGGACGTACAGCTACCGGTGTACGCGGCATGACGCTCGATGAAGACGGACAAGACGAAGTTGTCGGAATGATTTGCATCAAAGACCCTGAAACTGAGACAATCATGGTTGTGTCAGAACAAGGATACGGTAAGCGTTCCGATATTGAGGATTATCGTAAGACGAACCGTGGCGGTAAAGGTGTAAAAACTATGAATATCACCGATAAAACCGGTAAACTGGTAACAATCAAGTCTGTAACAGATGAGAA
Organism: Bacteroides sp. 2201st1_D9_2201SCRN_220225; assembly: GCF_040928965.1. Classification (NCBI taxonomy): domain Bacteria; kingdom Pseudomonadati; phylum Bacteroidota; class Bacteroidia; order Bacteroidales; family Bacteroidaceae; genus Bacteroides; species Bacteroides sp. 2201st1_D9_2201SCRN_220225. The sequence goes on from NZ_JBCODG010000041.1 coordinate 10,320, forward strand.
CGATTTAATGATTATCAATAAATCGGGTATCACCATCCGTCTGAAAGTAGCAGATGTTCGTATAATGGGACGTGCTACGCAGGGAGTACGACTGATTAATCTTGAAAAACGTAATGATGAAATTGGCTCCGTATGTAAAGTTACCTCAGAAACCGAAGAGGATATCATTGCAGAAGAGGATAGCGATGCATCAGAAAAAACTCAAAACGATATAGTAAACAATGAAAATGAAGAATAGACACAATATTAATTTAAAATTTTCTACAATCATGAAAAGAGTATTATTTTCAATGGTTTTACTACTTGCGGCAGGCTTTACCTTCGCTCAGGAAAAGAGCGTGAAAGAGGCAAAAAGCATCGCTAACGACGTAAAACCGGATTTTGCACAAGCAGAGAAGCTCATCAATGAAGCTCTGAACAATGCTGAAACCAAAGACAACGCCGAAACATGGGATGTAGCCGGCTTTATTCAAAAGAGAATCAATGAAAAGGAAATGGAGAATGCTTATTTAAGAAAGCCTTATGATACTCTTAAAGTGTATAACAGCGCACTGAATATGTGCAAATACTACTTTAAATGCGATGAACTTGCACAGATTCCTAACGAAAAAGGTAAAATCAAAAATAAGTTCAGAAGATCGAACAGTGCTGCTATATTAGCTGCGCGTCCCAACCTGATTAATGGTGGTATCCAGTTCTTTAATTTAGATAAGAATAAAGAGGCTTTGGATTTCTTCGCAACTTATGTAGACATTGCCATCAATCCTATGTTTGAAAAGGAGAATCTGCTTCAAACAGATACTGTATTGCCCCAAATTGCTTATTATGCAAGCTTAGCTGCAGCCAAAATGGAAGATTATCCAAGCGTGTTGAAATATGCACCTTATGCAAAGGAGGACAAAGAAGTGGGTAAATATGCCATGGAATTTATTTCTACAGCATTGAAAGCTCAAGGGGATACTGTCAAGTGGATCGCTTCCTTAAAAGATGGTATTCAAAAGTATCCTGAACATTCATTCTTCTTTGGACATCTGATTGATTATTATAGCAATAATAATAAGTTTGACGAAGCAATGCAGTTTGCAGATGATATGTTGGCTAAAGATCCTAATAACACATTCTATTTGTACGTAAAAGGATACCTTTATCATAACATGAAAGATTATGAAAAAGCCATTGAATTCTACAACAAAACCATTAAAGTAGATCCTAATTATGCAGAAGCATATTCCAACTTGGGCTTAATCTATTGCCTGCAAGCTCAGGATTTCTCTGAAAAAGCTACTACTGATGTCAATAATCCAAAATACAAAGAAGACCAAGCTACACTGAAAGTTTTCTATGAAAAGGCAAGACCTAATTATGAAAAAGCAAGAGAACTGAAACCTGAACAGAAAGATTTGTGGCTAAATGGATTATACAGAGTTTATTACAACTTACAAATGGGTCCTGAATTTGATGAAATAGAAAAATTGATGCAATAATTGAATTGCTACTATTACCAAAGATAGCTTGAAGTAAGCTATCTTTGGTATAATTTTCTTCCAAATTAGAGAAGGATAAAGGTTTATTTTAGTTTATGGTGTTATATACATTAAACATAATATTGATATTACACCATTTACATTTTTTACTTTACATTTGCGCCGTAACCAATTACAAACGTTATGGCGCATTCTTTTTTAAAGCAGTATTCAAAGCAGTTCCGTATGATAAAAGTTCATTATATGGACTTTGAAGACCGTTTCCATGTGAAAACATTCAAGGATTGTTCACTTATTGAAGCTTCTAACGTATTTAAGGCTTATGCCCGTGCTTTTGGTTGGATTTTCTTAAGCTATGAAACATTTGATTATTAACCTTTAAATATTTCAGTTATGGACAATCAGAAAATTTACAAAACTCTTGAGATTATAGTCAAGGCGGTATTAGCGATTGCCGCCTTATGGCTTTGTATCTCATGTACTATGTCTATGAGTATCAGTAAAAACAATATGAACAGTTCTCAATCTACAGAACAGTCGCAGGCTACCTCTGTGGATAGTACAAAAGTTGATGTTGATTATAAGTAATGGCGCTATTTAACCCTTTTTGTAAGTGTCTCAACCCTCAAAGGATAGTTAACCCTTATACGCATGAGTGTATGACCGTTCCTTGTGGAAAGTGTAAAGCTTGCATTCTTGCTAAAAACTCCCGTTACGCGTTCCAATGTGATTTAGAAAGCTATTGTTCTATGTATACCGTTTTCGTTACTCTCACCTACGCTCCCAACTATCTGCCTGTTGCCACTCCTATGTATCTGGGCGATAATACTGATTTCGGTCTGTTGTGCCGTTATGATTTGGTAGACTTTGAAACAGGTGAAAGTCTTGGTGTATTTGAGTCTGAGTCCTCGCAATTGGAATTGCTTCAACAAAAGTTCAATCTATGTGGTTCTATCCCCTACCTTAGAAAAACTGATTTACAATTATTTTTAAAAAGATTTCGTTACTATGTTACTAAACGGTTGCCCAAAGAAAAAGTGCGTTACTATGCCGTTGGCGAATACGGCCCCGTACACTTCCGCCCGCATTATCATCTTCAAAGGTTGGGTCAAGGCTTTTTGCAAGGTGAACGCTCGAAAGTATATGAGCTTACCCCTCGCGACTTTATTAAGCGAAGCCTCGTGCTCAATGGAAAATATAAAGAATTTGATGTCTGGCGGTCGGCTTACTCTTACTTCTATCCCAAATGTCGAGGATACATTGATAAATCTGCACACGAACGTGCTTATAGCTACCGAACTTATGATACAGCGCGGCATCTATTCCCGTCCTGTGAAACAACATTCGCGTTGGCGAAAGAAGTAGCTACATTTTAAATTATTTAATGACCGTATCAAGCATAAGGAACTGAATGATTTAAATAAGATTTTCATTAATGAAAATAAATAGTATTAACCTTTAATTGTGTTGTTATGGCAAATATTATGTCTATCAAAAGTCTTAGAAACAAGACTTCCCGAAATGGTTTTGACCTTTCTACGAAACGAAATTTTACGGCTAAAGCTGGTGAATTACTGCCTATATGGTGTAAAGAGGTTCTACCTGGTGATAGCTTTAAAATCAATCTTAAATCTTTTACTCGTACACAACCCATTAATACGGCTGCGTTTGCTCGTATGCGTGAGTATTACGATTTCTTTTTTGTGCCTTATGATTTGTTGTGGAACAAGGCTAATACGGCGTTGACACAAATGTATGATAATCCCCAACATGCTGTATCTCTTGACTCTACTAAACCTTTTGCACTTAATGGAGATATGCCTTATACGGATTGTAAGTCTATTGCTGATTACGTTTCTAAGATGTCGGCTGATGTTGAGCAATATTACGGTAAGAACTATTTTAATTATCCACGTGTAGACGGTACTATAAAATTACTTGAATATCTTGGATACGGTAATTTCTCACCTTTTGCTAAATCTTCTTGGTCTGAAAGTCCGTTAATGGCTAATTTGGAATTGAATTTGTTTGGTTTGCTTGGATATCAGAAGATATACGCGGACTATTATCGTGATAGTCAATGGGAAAAAATTTCTCCGTCTACTTTTAATGTTGATTATCTTGCTGGTGATAATATGAAAGTAGATTTCTCGGACACTACTTTGTCGTCTTTCAAGGAAAATTATAATTTCTTTGATTTGCGTTATTGTAATTGGCAAAAGGATTTGTTCCATGGTGTTGTACCTCGCCAACAATATGGTGATACTGCTGTTGTTCAAACTTCTGATGCTGTAGCTGGTTCTCCAACGGAATTTTCTATTCTTGCGCTTCGTCAAGCTGAATTTTTACAAAAATGGAAAGAAATCACTCAATCGGGTAGTAAAGATTATAAAGACCAGATAGAGAAACACTGGGGTGTTTCTGCTGCTGATGGTTTTTCTGAATTGTCTACATATCTCGGTGGTATTGCTTCAAGTCTTGACATCAACGAGGTTGTAAATAGTAATATTACTGAGTCATTCGCGGCTGATATTGCCGGTAAAGGTACTGGCACTTCCAACGGTTATATTGATTTTCAAGCTGGTGCGCGTTATGGTATGCTATTTTGTATTTACCATTGTTTGCCTCTTCTTGACTATACGTCTGATTTTGTGAATAATTCATTTATGCGTATTAACGCTGCGGATTATGCTATACCAGAATTTGACCGTGTTGGCATGGAAGCTGTTCCACTGTTTAAAATGTTTAACCCGGCCGTGCTTGGCAATAGCCAGTATGCCTCAAAAATTATAGGTTATGCTCCTCGCTATATCGACTATAAAACGGATGTTGATATTTCTATGGGTGCTTTTAAGACTACCCTTAAAAATTGGGTTATCTCTTATGGTAATCAGTCTATTTTGGATCAATTGGGATATGAAGATTTTAGCGTAGAAACTCCGGACTTTCCGGTTAATTATACAATGTTTAAAGTTAATCCTAACTGTTTGGATACCTTATTTGCGGTTAATGCTGACTCTTCGATAAATACTGACCAATTTTTGTGTAGCACTTTTTTTGATGTTAAGGCTGTCCGTAATCTTGATACGGATGGATTACCTTACTAGTGTATAAAATCATACATATTTTATATAAAATCGTACATATTTACTAATTTATAAAGATATTTTACTATGTGGTGTACAAAACGTGAAGTTTTTCCAGTTGAGCGTAAATCTCATTGCTATAATGTTTCTAGCAAAGAGCTTAAACAAAGTGAGTTTTTGGAACAATCCCCTGTTAATGAATTTGTTATTCAAGAAAATGAAGTAAACGGCGTGAAATCTATTCGTTGTAGTTCTGATATTTATATGCTGTTCAACCAACAGCGATTGGATCGCATGAGTAAAGAGCGTTTGGTTGCTCACTTTGAGAAACTTTCGGTGAATGAACCTAAAATGCGTGAATTGCGTTCTAAATTGAGTGACGACCAATTGTGTAGTTTTGTGAAATCACGGTTTATACAGTCGCCGTCTGAGCTGATGGCATGGTCTCAATATCTGATGAGTTCGCAAGATGAGATGATAGCGGCCGCCGCTGCCGAACAGCAGACCGAACAGCCTGCTAAGTATGAGGTAGACCCGACTCAAGAACCCTAAATATATTTTTTTCCTTTTCTTTCGAGACGTGCAAAAAAGCAATGCAGGGAAAAAATATACGTTTGGCGTTCTGTAGTAAAAATTGTTAAATGTGCGTGTGCGTTTACGCGCGCGTATATTTAACGATTTTTGGTACAGGTTGATAAACGGATATTTTAGCCCTACTTTATCTTTGCACATCTTGAGAGATAAGGAAAAATTTATAATTCGCGAGCTCGGGAGAGCGAGCACCGCTCTGCCATCTTGGATGGCGCCTCCGAATGCATTGCGTGCGAAGCGGAAGCCGCAAACACAGCGTAGCAAGCGGAGCGAGCGAAGCGATGCGGAGCTTTCTACTGATTTTTTTATTATTATATTTTATGTATCCCCCCCGATGTTTAACTTAAAAATATTTGTATTATGGGAGCTGCTGCAATGACTGGTGTTGTTGGTTCTGCAATCGGTGCAGGTGCGTCACTTATTGGCGGTGCTGGTACAACTGCCGTGCAAAATGCTGCAAATAAAGAGATTGCGCAAATGAACAATGCATTTAATGAAAAAATGTTTGATAAACAAGTTGCGTACAATAAGGAAATGTATCAACAACAACTTGGCGACCAATGGAAGTTTTATGACGATACAAAGCAAAATGCTTGGAAGCTTTATGAAGACCAGAAGCAAAATAATTGGGATTTGGTTAAAAATCAACAACAATTTCAGATGGATATGTGGAATAAGACGAACGAATATAATTCGCCAGCAGCCCTACGTGAACGTATTGAAGCCGCTGAATTAAATCCATACGCGATGTTGAACAGCAGTTCTTTTGGAACTGCTTCTACAATGTCGGGTTCTGCTGGTGCTGCTCCTTCTGGTGCTGCCCCCTCCGGTGGCGCTCCATCTGTACAAGGTGTTACGCCGCCTACCGCTACCTCCTACTCTGCTGATTATTCTGGTATCACTGCCGGACTTGGCCGTGCTATTGACGTGTTGTCTTCTATGCCTGACCGCAAGGTAAAGGAAGCACAAGCGGATAACTTGCGTGTTGAGGGTAAATACATTGCCGGAAAAGCTATGGCTCAGATACTTCAAATGAAGACGGAAGCCAAAACTAAAGAAGCGCGTTTGGCTATGGATGAGTTAGTTAATGATATTCGTAAAAATTTAATGACTTCGCAAATGGCTGTAAATGACCAAAATATAGCCGAAAGCAAAGCGCGTACGCAATTGTCTGTTACTGAAAATCTAATGCGTCAAAAGCAACTTGATTTCTTGCCACAGCAACAAAAGATAGAGCTTGCGCAGGCTGCTGCTGATATTGCCTTTAAGCGTTCTGCTGGTTATTTGAATAACGTTAAAGTCCAACATGAAATTAAGAAGATAGCCGAAACAATGGCTCGTACTTCGGAAACTACTCAACGTACGGAAAATTTAAAAACTGAAAATATGATACAAGGTGATAACTATAGGTTTAATTCTCAGACTTATGGTAAGCGTGTACGTATTATTGAGGAAACCTTAGAGGAAATTACTCGTCGTTCTCGCCCGTCTAATTGGTTCCAAATGATGGGTATGCCTTTTAAAGGTTCTAATGGTACGGTGCATAATTGGTAATATATTGTTATATTTGTACCAAAATATTATATTATGCTATATACTGTTATTATTCTTGTTATTACTGTTTTAATTTTGTTTGACCGGATTTCTAAGTGAAACCTACGTCATTTTCCCGGAGGGCGGCCGATTAATGATTTCGGCCGTCTTCTTTCTTGTCCTATTATACGAAAAATGACAGGCCTATGAATTACTCAATAAAATGGTGTCCTATCCCCTTTCATGACCTTATGGAGATATTCGATTTTCTACAACACCTATCCGTTGTGCGGTTATATCAGTTTGACGGTGCGGACATTCTTCTGAATGGTCGGCCCATTCTTCATCTCATGGTCTATTATGACGGTTTTTACCGGATAACTTATAAGACCTTACGTTTATAATGTATTATTATGTTAAATACAATATTGCATTTGTGAAAGTATACTAAATATTCTATTGATATTACACCATAAACATAGGAAATGGGATATGTAATAGTATAACCATGAAAAGATAAAAAATAAGTGGACTCCACTAAAACTAATTCAGCATTTAGCGGTAGCCCACATCCTTACCTAGACAGATTAAAATTATCATTTCAATTAGGCCGCCCATAGATAACCAGCAATGGTGTATCAGAATGGAAAATCATTTTTCTGGCAATTCCTGGATTAAACAAACGAGAAAATATATTTCGCTTATATGATGTCAATGTAATAATATCTATGTGATTAGTTTTAATATATTCATCCAAGCTATTAAGGAAATCATCATTCTTCACTACATCATAATGAATTTCCAATTGCGGATACTGTTTTTGGAAATACTCTTTAATGCCACCCAACTTTATCTCATTCCAAGTGTCTTTTACATCAGCTAAGTGTATTAAAGAAACTGAGAAACAAAATGGCTTTAAACTATTGATTAATGAATCAAAAGCTATCAAGTCGCGCTGGTCAAAATTCGTAATAAATGCAATACGTTTCACAGCGTTAAATTCTTTGAACGGTGTATTCTCCGGAATGGCTAAAACCGGTACGCGACTACGCTCGATAACTTCAGCGGTTACACTACCAATCAAATCAATATCTTTCTGATTCTTACCACGTGTTCCCATGATGATAATTCTCGGACGATTTTCTTTAGAATAGCGTAATATCTCTTCTTCTGGAATGCCTTCTCTCAATACGCAAGTGTATTTTATATCAGGAAACTCTCCGGATGTAACTTTAGCTTTTACTTTATCGGACAAAGCATTCAAATCCGAATGTACTTTCTGCAATATATTCCGGACATTCTCTTCATCACTCAACTGATAGTTAAAAACATCACCGTATGGCAATGAAGTCGCATAGATAGGTGTAAAATATACATGAAGCAAAACTACTTCAGCATCTATGTTTTTTGCAAAATTAAAACCGAACTCACATGCTTTCAATGAATAACTTGAAAAATCGACAGGAATCAAGACCTTATTACTGCCTTTCTCTATTTGGGGCATCTTCTCTCCCACTACTTCTTCGGACAACCATGCCGAGCTTTCCGTAATTTTCAAAGCATGCGGTAAGTCGCTTTCTTTTATACGAACACGCACACCGGAAGATACAACCGGCTGTATTTGATTTACATTATGAATGTAAGTCTCAATACCTTCATTTTCGAGAACATTCTTTAGTATTTGTGCCTTAGCATACGTAAGAATCGCTAATGTTACTAATTTATCTTCCATAAGTCGTCTATTATATTTATTTACAAAACAAACAAGAAATCCCAATTGTTTCTCAGCAATTGGGATCTTTCTTTACTTTCTTTTCTTAAGCCTGAACAGGTTCAGCAGTTTCACCTGCCATTTCATCTAAAATTTTTAAAGCCCGATCAAGAACGGTAGTATCATCAATCATTACTAAACCGCCATCCGGACCGGGTTCTAAGTGAATTCCAACACTTTTACCCTCCTTAAAGTTATGACCGCCAAAGAAATTTCTTACAGTGTCAACATTAAGTCCAAGTTCATCGGCTATTCTATGCATACTACCACTAGGTAATGAGTCTTTAATCTTACGGAGTTCATTAAATGTTATCGTTCTCATATTCATAAATTTAATGGTTAATACTTTGTTATTTCTTTATCACGCTATAAACTTAAGGAAAAAAAAAGATAAAACAAACTATTTATCTGTATTTTTCCATTATATGTTTAACATTCTCATAAATACAAAAAGAACCCGTATGAAGTAAAAGGAAATAGTTTCCTTTATTTCATACGGGCTTCTATATTTAGCAATGGATACTCTTAAATCACTTCTATCGCAGAAGCAGGAATCCACCCTACCTTACCATCTTCCAAGCGAATCTCTTTCCATTCGCGCATGGAATTATCTTTAATTTCAATTTTATGCCCTTCATGCAGAACGAATAAACCAGTACCACTTTCACTAGGAGTACTCCGTACTGTAACACTGGGAGACAAGACTATTGCATCATTCCTATCCAATAATTCACTTTTCTGCTCCGAAGCAAAAATATTACTTAATACAGTAAATACCAAAAATAGAATTCCCGCTATAAACCCGCTTTTTTTCCAGATAATCTGTTTGGAAAAAAAGAATAGGGAAAACGAGATAAGCAAAAGAATAAAAAACACAATACCTAATTTAGCCCAAGCATCTACACTTAAACAATTTGTCAACGACTTAATCCAAGCTACAAAAAATATATCAGGTACAGAAACTACCTTATCTATCGTCTTGGAACGTGCTATTTCCAAATTAGCGCGAATATCTGCATTGCCCGGTTGCAATAACAAAGCGCGTTCATAATTTAAAATTGCCTTTGCTATATCGTCTGCTTTATAATAGCTATTACCCAAATTATAATAAACTTCAGCGGCTTCACCTTTTTTCAATAAGCTCTCATATATTTGAATGGCAGAAGCATAATCATTACGCATATATGCACTGTCACCTTGTGCTTTCGTAACATTGTCAGCTGATTTAGTTGCAGAAAATTCCGTATGCGAACCTATAGACACAGAATCTTTGGCAGAAGCCGAAGTATCTGCCGTTCCTTGCGCCCAAACAGCTAATCCTATCAGTAGACCAAATGCTAAGGATATTACTTTCTTCATCATTATACCTCCTCCCAATTTAATGTTTTATAGAGTTTTCCATTTTACTGATAACTTCCAAAGAATCTGAATAAACTTTATCCATAGCCTGATTATCATCTCCGGGAGCAAAACGGGCAAACTCACAATTGTTCAATGCATCAAGGAAATCTTTTATCAGTGCATCATCAACACCGTAATTGCGAAGCTCTCCCTCGACATTATCTTTAGATAAACGTGAAACCGGAATACTCAATTTATCGCTAATATATCCCCACAATGCTTTCAATACTTCATCGTAAAATGCATCTTTCTTGTTATCTGCCAACAATTTCCCCGCTAACTTCATACGTTTCACAGCAACCTTATTTGCTTTCTTCGTACGCATTTTAGCAACATTGGCATTGGCTGCAATCTGTTTACGATAAACAATGAAGAACAGGACGAATGCAATGCCGGGCACTATGTAAAACAGCCAATAAGCCAAAGAACCGAAGAAGAAATCTCCTTTTTGGGAAAGAGTTACGTTATTCTGCTTGATATAACGTATGTCCTCATTCAAAACTTTCAAATCTTCTTTATTAGTAAAATTGGCAATAGTCTGAGCTGCATTACCACTTCCCTTTTCTACATGGAGTTCGTATTCCTCGGTCGTTAAAGTCTTGTATGTACGAGATTTAATATCGAAATAGCTGAACTTTACAGCAGGAATCTTATATGTTCCCGCATTACGGGGAATGGCAAGATACTCAATCACTTGACTGCCGGAGAGTCCGGCATTTGTCAAACGGAACTTATTATCAACCTTCGGGTCATAGACTTCAAAGTCTTCTGGGAATTTAACTTCCGGAGTAGAGATTAATTTCAGATTACCCGTACCCGAAATAACAAGCCTCACAGTAACAGCATCGTTTGTCTTAACATTCGTACTATTTATAGAAGAAGAAATACTGAATTCTCCCACTCCTCCGGAAAATCCCGAAGGCTTACCATCCGGTAAAGCTTTTACATCAACAACCAATTTAGGGGTCATTAATGTCTTCTTCACTTCTACGTAATTAGAACCTCCATTGAAGAAAGCTTCGAAAGGATCGTCCACATGAGTAACCTTGGCTATAGATGCATCAAAACGTGCCGCATCAATCGTTATTTTTCCCGGTTGTTGCGGAAATAATACAAATTGGCGGTATACGGTCGTCTGATAGTTTCTTCCTTTATAGTGTTCAAGACTCCATTTACGGTCATTAGGCAATTCGACTTCCTGAGAATGAAACCCTTTAAAATCGGGAAGTTTCACGTTGTCAAAACCTCTCAAATCTACTAAAGTATATATCTTATATGTTAACAAGAGAGCCTCTTGCTCATACAGGTTCGTCTTATTGGCAGTAGCTGTAATAAACAAATCGTTATTCGATACTGATGTTCCTGATGAAGCACGGCTTGCAGAACCACTTTGTCTTCCACTATTTCCGGAAGCCCCTCCATTTGTTCTATCAGCAGGAAGAACTTTTACGTACACAGAATTGGAAACCATCTGATTGCCCTCTGCCGTTATAGTAGCCTCGGGTATAGTAAAACTACCTTCAGCCGTAGCCATCAATATATAAGTAAATGTTATGCTACTTGTAGAGGTTGTCTGCCCATTGATAACTTGCACATTCTTTTGTTGTGAACGACTGGGACCCATCAGTACATCAAAACCTTTTATAGAAGGAGCCCGGAAATCTCTCACTTTCTGTGTGGTCACTGTATATGACAGCCTGAATTGATCACCTACTGCCACAACATCAGGTGCAGATGCAGTAAACGAAACCTTGCTATCTGCAAAAGCACGCAAACTGACTATCATCAGCACCATCCATAAGACAATTATTTTTCTCATATATTATTTCCTGTTATATTTATTACCAATCTTTTTCCAAACGACCACCTTGAATAACCTGCTGTTTCTTTACTTTATCCTGCACATCTTTTTCATCTTGCATCACAGAATTTAAAAGCTGTTCAGCATTCTCTTTAGACATCTCACTGTCCTTTTTCTGTGGTTGCGGCGGTTGTTGTTGGTCTTTATTCTGCTGTTGATCTTTATTTTGGTCCTTTTTATCCTCCTGCTGGTCCTGTTGCTGCTGTTTATTCTGGTCCTGGTTTTGCTGATTCTGCTGCTGGTCTTTCAGCATCTTTTGTGCCAAAGCCAAATTATAACGTGTTTCATCATCTTTCGGGTTATTACGTAATGACTGCTTATATGCTTCTACCGCTTTGCCATAATCTTTCTGTGATTGAAAAATCACCCCCATATTATGATAGATTTGCGCTAAATCATTCTTGTCCTTTTCTATTTTTGTAGCGGCAACATATTGTTCCATAGCCTCTTGCAGTTTATTCTGCTGAGCCAATGTATTCCCCAAATTAAACATTGAGACTGTAGACTGAGGATTCGTCTCCAAAGCTTTACGATAATTTACCTCCGCATCCACATACACGCTATCTTTAAAAAAACGGTTCCCTTTACGGATAAAAACACGTTCGGCTTTCTGAGCCGAAGCTGTAACTGCCATTAGCAGCAATAAAAAAAAGCTTATATATTTTTTCTGTAACATACGCATCATTTCTTATTGGAAAACAAATGAATATTACGGAACAGAGGGTTCTTGCGCTCCAATACCAGCATTTCTGCCAACAAAAGCAACAGAATAATCCATGCCACAGCCTGGAACTGCTCATTAAACTCTGTGTATACCTGTGTTTCCACATCAGCTTTCGCCATTTTATTAATTTCCCGGCTAATCGCCTTTTGAGCGCCATTTGTATTATCTACACGCACATAGATACCATTGCCCGCCTTAGCTATCTCCTGACACATCTGTTCGTTCAAACGGGTTACAATCACGTTCCCGTCACGGTCGCGACGATAATCATTTGTCCCTTCTGCCGGGATGGGAGCTCCCTCAGGCATACCTACGCCAAGAACATTCACCTGAATACCTTTTTCTGCGGCATCTTTAGCAGCTTCCACTGCACCACCTTCATGATTTTCACCATCAGTAATGACAATCACTGCACGCCCTACCCCCTCTTGCGGAGTAAAACTACGGGAGGCCAAATTAATGGCTGCCCCAATTGCTGTACCTTGTTTGGAAATCAATGAAGGATCTATAGACTCCAAAAACATCTTGGCTGATATATAATCGCTTGTAATAGGAAGCTGTGTAAATGCATCACCCGCAAAAACAATCATACCTACTTTATCATTCTCCATTTTATCCACCAACTGCGCTACAAGTCTCTTTGCCTTCTGCAAACGACTGGGCTGTACGTCTTGTGCCAGCATCGAATTGGAAATATCCAATGCAATCATCACTTCAACTCCCTGACGCTTCACTGTTTCCAGTTTAGAACCAAACTGTGGACGCGCCAACAATACAGAAAACAGACCGATAGCAACAAATACCATCCAAAACTTCACATCCGGACGATATTTGGATACGTCCGGCATCAACTGTGCCATCAGTTCCGGATCACCGAATTTACGGATATTCTTCCGTCTCCGATAATTGGAATACAAGTAGAAGGCTGCTAACAAGGGCAACAACAGCAACAAGTACAAATATGCAGGTTCTTCAAATCGAAACATTTCTTTATTTATTATTTTTACGATTTACTATTTACTAAACTTGTACAAGATACAATATCCTAAGAAAAAGGATGCGTATACTACGGTATCTTCTTCAATATTGAATTACGTAACAGAACTTCCAACAGCACACATAAGAAAGCTGCCAGAGCAAACCAGCGATACTCTTCCTGGCGCTTGCTGTATTCTTTTACGTTCAGTTTCGTTTTCTCCAGCTTATCTATTTCCTCGTATACCTCTTTCAACTTCGAATTGCTCGTAGCGCGAAAATAATTACCATCCGTTGTTCCGGCAATTTGTGTCAGGGTCTTTTCGTCAATCTCAACCGGCATATTGACATACTGCACAGTTCCACCTACCGGATAAGGATATGGAGCCATACCGTTAGTACCTACACCGATAGTATAAACACGGATACCGAAACTTTTAGCTATCTCGGCAGCCGTCAACGGAGAAATATCTCCTCTATTATTCGTGCCGTCTGTTAAAAGAATAATCACTTTCGATTTGGCTTTGCTGTCTTTCAGCCGGGTAACCGCATTGGCAATACCCATACCCACTGCCGTGCCATCCTCAATAAGACCACATTTTACGTCCTTTATCAAATTCAAAAGCACGGCGTGATCTACCGTCAACGGACATTGCGTAAAACTTTCTCCGGCGAATAGCGTGATGCCGACATTGTCATTCGGACGACCATTGATAAACTCTGCCGCCACATCCTTGGCCGCTTCCAGGCGATTCGGCTTCAAATCTTCAGCCAACATACTGGTGGAAACGTCTATGGCAAGCATTATATCAATACCCTCTATTTCACTATTCTGCCAGCTATCAGTAGTTTGCGGCCTGGCTAAAACGATAATAATCAAAGCTAAAGCTATTATCCTCAATGCAAATGGTGCATGCAGCAAGTAATTCTTATAGCTCTTAGGAGCATGCGCATATACACGAGCGTCTGAAATTTGAAGCGTGGCTTCACTATTCTTCCGCCTCATGATATACCATACTATATAAGGTATAAGCAACAGCAGCAAAAATAAATATTCAATATTGGCAAAAACCATGATATTTACAATTTTACAAATTATGATTTATGATTGAAGCGTATCTCCCTGCTTTTACTTTCAGGCAAAATAGTTATACAGCTCCAAACCTATATATATCAGTGAACCGGCAAGTGCTGCCGTTAAAGCAACGATACCTGCACCAAGCAGTATCTTGGTACGCAAGGAACGTTTTTCAATGATAGTAATTTCAGTAGGCTGCGGCTTGGCATTTTCATCTTCTTTTTCCTTTGTTTCATTGATAAAGTCAATCGCATTAATCAAATTTGCATCATTCTCATTCATCAGTGGATTATGTTTGGCAAACTTCACTAAATCCGCGGTTTGGAACAGGATACGCAAATCCGATATTGCATTTTTATCATTCATTTCCAATAGTTTATCAATGATTTCAGAGGAAGTCATTTCCAATGCATTGAAACCGAAACGGTCTTTTATATAAGTACGAATAGCATCTGTTAATTCTGTATAATACTCCTTCGATTGTCCTTTCTGCCATACTTTCTCACCTTTGATGCGTTCTATTTCCTGCATAGCCAACTGATGCGGCGGCAGTTTCGGTTCTACCTTCACCTTACGAATTATCGGTTTGTTATCGCGAATACGTTTCACAAGATAGATAAACAGCAACAGGAACGGCACAAACAATACAGCACAAGCGATAGACGTATACCAGTCTTCCCATGCAAAAGGTGCTTTCATTACGGGTTTAGGACCAAAAAACTGATCGGGATGCAACGTATCTACCGGCATGGAATACACTTTCAATGCCAAAGCTTTGGAGCGATATGCCTTATTATCAACAAGCACCTCCATCGGGGGCAAATAATATAATGCCGAGTCAAAGGAAGTTACGGTGTACTCCTGAGTTATCAACGAGCGCCTGCCGTCATTCAGCATCTGTGTATCGGGCTTGGCTATATCAACAATTTCCACTCCACGCACCAAAGTATCAGTATAGGCAGGAAGAATAGCGCGCTTATCAGTGTCCAATGAAACCTGAAGCTTAATCTTGGCCTGCTCCCCGATAAGGATTTGCAAGGAATCAATTGTAGCATCCACTGTCACCGACTGGGCTATTATCCTACCCGTCAATGCTGTCAACAGCGTTATCAGAAATAAATATCTTTTCATTCTCCGATTAGTTTCTTTTCGCAAATAAATTCATCAATGCTTTCACATAATCCTGGTCCGTACGTACTGACACATTATCTACATTGCTCTTAGTAAATGTATCATTCAGTTCCGTCTGCTTATTCACCCACCAATCACGATGAGCACGCCGTACGGCACGCGAAGAAGTATCAATCCATTGTTCGTGACCCGTTTCCGCATCTTTTATTTTCATCAGCCCCACAGCAGGTAACTCCTCTACACGGCGGTCGTATACCTGAATAGCCACAACATCATGCTTCCGATTGGCAATAGTCATGGCATTTTTAAAACTCTCCTGGTCGATGAAGTCCGATAAGACAAAAGCCGTACAACGACGCTTAATAACAT
This sequence comes from Bacteroides sp. 2201st1_D9_2201SCRN_220225, assembly GCF_040928965.1. NCBI lineage: Bacteria > Pseudomonadati > Bacteroidota > Bacteroidia > Bacteroidales > Bacteroidaceae > Bacteroides > Bacteroides sp. 2201st1_D9_2201SCRN_220225. The sequence goes on from NZ_JBCODG010000041.1 coordinate 26,324, forward strand.
TCGTAAGATACTCCAAGCCGAGACGGATATTGGTCCGGCGACTTTCCGGACGGAAATCAAGCAATTCGCGAATGATATATAGTATATGTTTACGTCCCTTCTTGGGTGGAATAAACTTTTCTATCCGGTCTGAAAAGAAGATGACACCGATTTTATCATTATTTTGAATGGCGGAAAAAGCCAATGTAGCAGCTATTTCCGTCACCATATCTTTCTTCATCTGCTTCACAGTACCGAACTCCAGACTACCGGAAACATCTACCAGCAACATTACAGTCAATTCACGTTCTTCTTCAAACACCTTCACAAAGGGTTTATGAAAACGAGCCGTTACATTCCAGTCTATGTCGCGTATATCGTCACCAAACTGATATTCACGCACTTCGGAAAAAGCCATACCTCTACCTTTGAAAGCCGAATGATACTGGCCCGCAAAAATATTATTGGACAATCCGCGCGTCTTTATCTCAATCTGACGGACTTTTTTTAATAAATCAGTTGTTTCCATTCAGTAATACATAAATAGTAAACAAATTGTTTACATTAGGGCACTTCAACCTTATTCAATATTTTGCTGACGATTTCATCCGAAGTCATATTACTTGCTTCAGCTTCATAAGTCAGACCGATGCGGTGGCGCAATACATCATGTGCCACGGCGCGCACATCTTCCGGGATAACATAGCCACGGCGTTTGATGAAAGCATAACTGCGTGCCGCCAATGCCAGATTGATAGATGCACGAGGGGAACCGCCGAATCCGATCATATCTTTCAGTTCTTTCAAATCATACTTCTCCGGATAACGGGTTGCAAATACAATATCGACAATATATTTTTCAATCTTTTCATCCAGATATACCTGACGTACGACCTTACGCGCTTCGATAATCTCGTCTGCTTTCAGAATAGGCTTTACATTCAGTCTTTCTCCGTTTATATTCTGGCGTATAATTAATTTTTCTTCTTCCAGTTTAGGATAGTCGATAACTACCTTCAGCATGAAACGGTCTACCTGCGCTTCAGGTAACGGATACGTACCCTCTTGTTCGATAGGATTCTGAGTTGCAAGCACCAAAAAAGGTTCAGGCAGTCTGAATGTTTCCTTACCTATGGTAACCTGGCGTTCCTGCATAGCTTCCAATAAAGCACTTTGCACCTTGGCCGGAGCACGGTTAATTTCATCGGCCAATACAAAATTGGCAAATACAGGTCCTTTCTTTACCTGAAAAGCTTCATCTTTCTGGCTGTAAACCATCGTACCGATAACGTCCGCCGGCAACAAGTCAGGTGTAAACTGAATACGGCTATATTGTGCATCAATCAATGAAGCCAGTGTTTTGATAGCCAATGTTTTTGCCAAACCGGGCACACCTTCCAACAACACATGTCCGTCAGACAACAAACCGATTAACAACGACTCTACCAGGTGCTTTTGTCCTACAATAACCTGGTCCATGCCCGTAGTAAGATTGGTAACGAAAGCACTTTGTCTTTCAATCCGCTCGTTCAATTCGCGGATATCAATTGTTTCAGCCATAAATCAATGTATTTTAATGTTTAATTTTTCGTTTTCGCCCGGCCATACACCGGTAATTATAATTCGTTTCCAAAAGTACGGGAATAAATTAACCATAGCAACTAATTTTTATTAAAAAACAATGTGAAACCTTTAGATTAAACTACTTTCATAGAGTTTAGAGCCTGTTTAATTTTGTTCAGCATTCTTTTCAAGAGTTCTTCTTTGAAAATATTTTTCTGTTTTTACTAAGAGCATAGCAGGCTATGTAACGGATAAAAAGAGGAAAACAGACCAGGAAGAAACTCAAATATTCTTGAAGAAAATACTTCTTCAAGAATATTTAAACAAGCTCTGAGTATTTAACAAAAAAGAAGCAGTATCTTTTTACTGCTTCTTCACTAATTTAGGTATCTTTATTGTTGTGCCCGCAGGTACATTATCCGGTTTTTTGATAACGTCCGGATTATGCTTTACTATATATGGATATAACGCTTTAGTTCCATAAAAACGAAGAGCCACTCTGGTCAATGTCTCACCCGGCTTTATCGTGTATGTCGCCTGCGTTCCTGCAATGGTATAATTGGTAGAATCGGGTACATACTCAACTTTCTTCTCTTTTTTCGGCTGGGAAGCAGATGTAGCGGCTGCCACCACAGGCTGTCTGACGGCAACCGGTGCTTCCTGCTGTTTTATTACAGGCTCAGCAATCAGCTTCTTCGACACAGTATCTTTTACGGCAATCACCACACTGTCCTTAACACCGACACTATCCATCAAGACCGTATTACCTGCCGCATTGCCAGCTTCATTGTCAGCGGTTTCCTCCACAGGTGATTCAGCCGATAATCCGTCAAACCAATCAGGATAATACAAATAAGCGACGGTTCCTGCACATAGCAATACCACAAGAGCCACGATGGCAATGAAGTATTTCATTGCGGAAGATTCAGCCGGGCCGGCAGTTTTGATAACCTCCACCCTCTCTTCATTAACTTCCTCCGAAGCCACAGTCTCCACAGGAACAACGGCTTCTTCTACAGGTTCCGGTTCGACAGGACTATCGATTTTCTCCGCAATCTCCGGTGTCTCAACCGCACTACCGGCAACCACTTCCGGCACAACATCTTCCACTTTCTGCTCCGTATCTTCATCTTCCTCACTGCCACTATCTACAGGGGTATCTTCTAAAACAGTACCTTCATTGAGCACTACTGTTTCAAAATGTGCAAACGGCTTATTGATAATATCTTTCAGAGCAGGCTCCGGAGTAAATGAGACTTTGGTATGGCCCTGTATCTCAAAGCGTTCCCCAGTATTGACATTTACACTCTCCCGGCTTTCCACATCAATCAGTTTAAAAGCGCCCAAGCCTTTAATCTTCACATACTTGTCTTTTTCCAACGCTTCTTCAATCAGTTGGAAAAACTCTTTCACAAAACTATCGGCATTCTTCTTGCTCATGCCATGCTTTTCAGCCAGCAAGTCAATCAGATCCTGTATGTTTAGTTTTTCATTCATAATATGGAAGATTTTAAAAGAAAGATCACTTAAACTTATCCTTTAGCAAAGTACTGGGTTTATAAGTTAACACCAGTTTAGGCGGAACCAGCATACGCTGTTTGGTTGTTGGATTTACGGATATACGTTCCGCTTTCTTTTTCACTTCGAATGTTCCAAAACCTTGTATGGAAATCATATTCCCTTCTTCCAGTTGCCGCGTCATATCCGACAGTAAAGAAGTAACCAACTCCGAAGTATCCTTCAAAGTATACCCTAACCTGCGTGACAATTCCGAAGTAAATTCTTTGTTATTCAAAATCCAAGCTTTAAAATTGTGAACTACTGTGCTATATTAGCAAATCTTCCCCACATACACAAGAAGTACGAAAGGAAATATTTAAATAATCCGTCCAAAAAGGTCGAAATCATCGGAATTTATTATCTCTACCTGATAAAAGCCACCAATCTCCAACGGTTCATCACCACATTCAATCAGCACTTCCGGGTCTACTTCGGGAGAATCGAACTCCGTACGTCCGATATAGTAATCACCTTCCAGACGGTCGATTATTACTCTCATCTGCCTGCCTACCTTTGCTGCGCTCAGTTCGGCAGAAATACCTTGCTGGATGGACATCAATTCATCCAACCGGGCTTGCTTTACTTCTTGAGGAATGCTGTCTTCGTAATGGGCAGCGGCATACGTACCTTCCTCCTCGGAATATGCAAATGCCCCCATTCTATCGAAGCGCACCTTGCGGACAAACTCCTTCAACTCTTCAAAGTCAGCTTCCGTTTCTCCTGGATGCCCCACCATAAGCGTAGTACGCAAATGAATTCCCGGCACTTCTTCCCGAAACTTTTCTATCAACCGATAAGTATCCTCTTTAGTAACATGACGGCGCATTTTCTCCAACATATTATCACTGATATGCTGCAAGGCAATATCCATATATTTACATACATTGGGACGCTCGCGCATTACGCGGAATAAATCCATCGGGAAATGAGCCGGATAAGCATAATGCAAACGTATCCATTCCACACCTGGAATTTCTGAGATTTTTTCAATTAATTGGGGCAACATCTGCCTCTTATATAAATCTACGCCATAATAGGTCAATTCCTGCGCAATAACCTGAAACTCTTTCACTCCGCGGGCCACAAGATACTTCACCTCGTCCAGGATTTCTTCCATAGGACGCGACACATGTCGGCCCGTAATAATAGGGATGGCACAATAAGAACATTTGCGGTCGCATCCTTCCGATATTTTCAGATAGGCATAATGCTGAGGAGTGGTCAGTGTACGCTCTATGTGCAGTTCATCATGGTATGCCTTACCCAAGTCCTGCAGCAACTCTTTCCAATTGAACTTACCATAAAATTTATCCACCTGAGGAATTTCAATTGCCAGTTCCTTCAGATAACGTTCCGAAAGGCAACCCATAACATAGAGTTTCTCCAACTCGCCTTCTTCCTTGGCCTGCGCAAATTCAAGAATCATATTGATGGACTCCTCTTTTGCATCGCCGATGAAACCACAGGTATTAATTACGGCAATCTCTCCTTTCGGATGCTCGGTATCATGCGTCACATGAAAGCCCGCTTCCTCCAGCTGGCGCATCAAATGCTCCGAGTCCACTAAATTTTTAGAGCAGCCTAATGTTATGATATCAATAGTTTTCCGTTTCATGCATTCCCTCCGAACAATGAATCGACAAACTCTTTTTTACGGAACACCTGCAAGTCCTCTATACCTTCTCCCAGACCGATGTACTTTACCGGAATCTTAAACTGGTCGGAGATTCCGATTACAACGCCGCCTTTAGCCGTTCCGTCCAGCTTGGTTACAGCCATTGCCGTAACCTCCGTTGCCAAAGTAAACTGCTTGGCCTGCTCAAATGCATTCTGTCCGGTGGAACCGTCCAAAACAAGCAATACCTCATTCGGAGCATCCGACACAACCTTCTTCATTACATTCTTAATTTTGGTCAGCTCGTTCATCAGACCCACTTTATTATGCAGACGTCCAGCGGTATCTATAATCACCACATCGGCATTATTGGCTACTGCTGAACTCAAAGTATCAAATGCCACAGAAGCAGGGTCAGCACCCATTTTCTGTTTAATGACGGGAACCCCCACACGTTCTCCCCAGATAACCAGCTGCTCCACCGCCGCTGCACGGAAAGTATCGGCAGCACCCAGATAAACGGATTTGCCGGCTTTCTTAAACTGATAAGCCAGTTTGCCTATAGTCGTGGTTTTTCCTACACCATTCACTCCCACTACCATAATCACGTATGGCTTCTTCGTAACAGGAGTTTCAAAGTCGTCCACATCATCCGAGTTGTTCTCTGTGAGCAAAGCAGCGATTTCATCGCGCAGAATCACATTCAGCTCCTTCGCATTCATATATTTCTCGTCTGCGGCACGCTTCTCGATACGTTCTATAATCTTCAACGTAGTTTCTACGCCCACATCCGAAGTAATCAACACCTCTTCCAGATTATCCAGCACCTCATCATCCACTTTCGATTTACCGGCTATAGCACGGGCAATCTTCCCGAACACACTCTCTTTTGTTTTAGATAATCCTTTATCTAATGTTTCCTTCTTTTCTTTTGAGAAAAAACTAAAAAATCCCATAGTCTACTTTTTTGTACAATACATTATGCCACAAAGATATAACAAAATTAACAAATAATAAAAGCCGAAACGATTTAATAGCAAAAAAAATCCCCCCGCCGCTATATCGGCGAGAGGAGCTTTATAAGTAATCAGTGCCTTGCAGCAACTGCATTTATCTTATTTCTTGAAAAAGTCCTGTACTTTTTCGTTAGGAACCATTTGCTCATCGAAGATGTAAGCACCGGTCTTCGGAGACTTAACCATCTTGATAACCTTCGTATAAGCACGACCTTCCTTAGAACCATCGTGCAAACTTGCTACTGTTTTCTTTGCCATGGGTTATACTATTATTATTTAATTTCCTTGTGTACTGTTACTCTCTTCAGAATCGGGTTGTATTTCTTCAACTCCAGTCTCTCGGTAGTGTTCTTTCTGTTCTTCGTTGTAATGTAACGAGAAGTTCCCGGCATACCGCTATCCTTGTGTTCTGTGCATTCCAGAATCACCTGTACTCTGTTACCTTTTGCTTTCTTTGCCATAATCAGTTATTCTCCTCTACTTTTAGCCAATTACTTTAATGCTTTTCCAATCACAATAACCCTTAGCTACTGCATCCTTCAAAGCAGCATCCAAACCTTTTTTGTTAATAATGCGCAGACCGTTGGCGCAAATGCTCAGACTGATCCAGCAGTCCTGTTCTACATAATAGAATTTCTTGTTAAACAAGTTCAAATCAAAGGTTCTTTTTGTTCTTCTCTTTGAGTGTGAAACATTGTTGCCAATCATGGCTTTCTTTCCGGTAATTTGACAAATCTTCGACATTTCTATCTTTATTTTATAGTTTTTATCTATACTTATTTCAAACAGAGCGCAAAGTAAGCACTTTTATCGTTACGAAACAAGTTTTTCCTAAAATAATTCGTTGCACGAGAATATTTTTTCCTCATTTCAGCATACTACAGAGCATAAACAGCGCATTTTGAATAGCCGACTGTACATTTTCCGCCCTTCCGCGATCGCCTTCCTGCTTCATGGTTACAATTTCGTTTTTGCAGGCAGCCGCTATCCACACAGTACCTACCGGTTTCTCCGGTGTACCGCCACCGGGGCCGGCAATTCCCGAAGTGGCAACCGCGCAATCCGTTTTCAACGTTTTCATCGCACCTTTCACCATTTCAACAACCGTCTCCCTGCTCACTGCACCGTGCTGCGCCAGCGCCTCGACAGAAACATGGAGCAAATCCGCCTTTATTTCGTTGGAATACGCCACAATTCCGCCTTTAAAATACTCCGAGCTCCCCGGAACCGAAGTTATCAAGGCAGCTATTCCGCCACCGGTACAACTTTCAGCGGTGGAAAGGGAGAAATTCTTTGCTTTCAGCAGTTCCCCTACCTTCTCTTCCGTCTTCATACCTTATTATATATATGCAATATACTTTTTCCTTATAAAGTGACACGCGAATAAGCCGGCGCTTCCATCGGACAGAAATCCTTATCCAGATACTTGAAGTATCCGGTTATGGCAATCATTGCAGCATTATCCGTTGTATAGCTGAATTTGGGAATGAAAATATTCCATCCATACTTCTCAGCATGTTCGCGGAATGAATTTCGCAGACCATTGTTTGCCGATACACCACCTGCAACGGCCACATCCTTTATCTTGTACTGTTTTGCCGCTTTACGCAACTTATCCATCAGAATATCGACAACAGTAGCTTCCAGCGACGCTGCCAGGTCTGTCTTGTGATGTTCGATGAAATCGGGGTCATCCTTTATCCAGTCGCGCAAGGAATACAGAAACGAAGTCTTCAAGCCGCTGAAGCTGTAATCCAGTCCGGGAATATGCGGTTTGCTGAAAGTAAAGGCTTTAGGATTTCCCTGGCGGGCAAGCCGGTCGATAATCGGTCCGCCGGGATAGCCCAGCCCCATAACTTTGGAGCATTTGTCGATGGCTTCACCTGCAGCATCATCAATTGTCTGCCCCAGGATTTCCATGTCGTTGTAGGCCTTTACTAAAATAATCTGAGAGTTACCACCGGAAACCAGCAGGCAAAGGAAAGGAAATTCCGGCTGCACGTTTTCTTCACCTTCCGCTTTAATAAAATGAGCTAATACATGTCCGGTCAAGTGATTGACATCTATCATAGGTATCCCCAACGCACGGGCGAACCCTTTGGCAAAGGACACACCCACCAGCAAAGACCCCATCAGCCCCGGACCGCGCGTAAACGCCACGGCACTTAATTCTTCCTTGGTAACTCCGGCACGTTTCAAAGCCTCGTGCACCACCGGCACTATATTCTGTTGATGCGCACGCGAAGCCAGTTCGGGCACTACCCCACCATAAGCTTCGTGAACAGCCTGACTGGCAACGACATTCGACAGCAGGTAGCCATCCTTGATAACCGCTGCGGAAGTGTCATCACATGAAGATTCAATTCCTAAGATTATTGTACTCATAGTGTTTATTTACGTTTAAACGCTACAAAAGTAGTGATAAAAGTAGTATCCATAACGTATTATTTCATATTTTTGTTGGCTGAATTAAAAAAATAACCGCCTATCAGAACGCTGAAAACGACAGTACGCTGGATAATCGGTATAGTGTTAGGACTCTATATCGGAATAATTTTGCTGCTGAACATTCCTTATGTCCAGCACCGCATGTCTGTACTCGTTGCCAAGGAGCTGAGCACCGTATTAGGTAGCGAGCTCACAGTAGGGCGGATAAACATAGGACTGCTGAACCGGATTATCATCGACGACCTGGTGCTGAACGACCAATCGGGAAAAGAGTTGCTGAAAATAGGCCGTCTGTCCGCTAAGTTCGAGATACTGCCGCTGTTCAGCGGAAAGATATCCATCGGTAACGTACAGCTTTTCAGTTTCAATGCCAATCTGGAAAGACCTACTCCCCAGGCAAGCACCAACTTCCAATTCGTGCTCGATGCTTTCGCTTCCAAAGACACCGTCAAGAAGAAGAGCAATCTGGACCTGCGCATCAACTCACTCCTGATACGACGCGGAAAGGTATCTTACGATGTGTTGTCAGCCGAAAGCACTCCGGGCAAGTTCAACCCGCAACACATCCGCCTGTCCAACATTCTTGCCAACATCTCGCTGAAAGCGCTCCAGAACGACTCGGTCAACGCTGCCATCAAGCGGATGAGCGTTGAAGAGGAGCACTCCGGCTTCGAACTGAAAAAGCTAAGTCTGAAGATAATAGCCAACGACCGGAAGATGCGGATAGAGAACTTCGCCATAGATTTGCCCAACACCTCTTTGGCAATGGATACCATCCGTATGGAATACGACAGCCTGGAATCACTCGGCCATTTCACCGATGATGTCCGTTTCTCGTTCCGTATGCTGCCTTCGGAAGTAGCATTACAGGATATATCGGCATTCGTGCCTGCCTTCAAGCCCTTCAAGGAAAAGTTGAAGTTGGAAATGGAAGCCGCCGGAACGGTCAACCGGCTCAACTGCCCGAAACTGCTTATCTCTTCCAACGATCACTTCCTGCTGAAAGGCAATGTATCCCTGCAGGATCTGTCTCATCCGCAAGATGCATACATATTCGGCAATCTGTCCAATTTATATGCCGACCCGGACGGCATTGCATTCTTTGTACGCAACCTGAGTAAAGATTACAAAGGAGTTCCTCCGGTATTGCAGAATCTGGGCACGGTATCTTTCCGTGGAGAGATTTCCGGATACTTCACGGACCTGGTGACCTATGGCGAAGTCCGCACGGATATAGGCACCATCAAGACAGATGTCAAACTCAGTTCCGACAAAGACAAAGGCTATTTCGCTTATTCGGGTGCGGTAAAGACAACCGGATTCGAACTGGGCAGGATGCTGAACAACGACAAGCTTGGAAAAGTCACCTTCAACATGGACGTCAAAGGCAATCATTATGCCCAAAGATATCCCGCCATTACCATGAAAGGGCTGGTGGCATCCATAGACTACAGTGACTATACTTACGAAAACATCACTTTGGACGGAGAGTATAAGCAAGGCGGCTTCAACGGTAACGTATCGCTCAACGACGAAAACGGAGCCATACAACTGAACGGCTCTATCAATACTGCCGGCAAGACACCCACCTTCAACTTCCGTGCCGCTATCGACCATTTCCGCCCTAACACCCTGCACCTCACACCCAAATACAAGGACACGGAATTGGCCGTAAAAATAAAAGCCGACTTCACCGGTAGCTCCATCAACGACATGAACGGTGAAATCAACGTCGACAGTCTCCAATACATCGCTCCGGAACAGAACTTCTTCATGGACAACCTGCGGATTTCTGCCACTCAGAGCGATGAGCGCCAGAAACGGCTGACTATCAGTTCCAACTTCCTGCGCGGTACTATCGAAGGCGACTATTCCTATCAGACATTACCCGCCAGCGTGCTCAACATCATGCGGCGTTACATTCCGGCTCTGATACAGCCCGCCAGAAAACCGCAGAAAACAGAAAACAATTTCCATTTCGACCTCCATATCTACGATACAGAGATACTCTCCACCGTATTCCAGATACCGCTGAAAGTATATACCCACTCTACTCTGAAGGGCTATTTCAACGACAAAGCGCAACGGTTGCGCGTAGAGGGGTACTTTCCACGGCTGAGTTACGGCGGAAAGTTCTTTGAGTCGGGTGTGGTTCTCTGCGAAAATCCGGGTGAACAGTTCCAGGCAAAAGTCCGCTTCACCAACCGGAAAACAACCGGTGCGGTAAACGTAGCCCTCGAAGCCAAGGCAAAGGACGACCGGATACAAACCATATTCAACTGGGGAAACAGCAGCGCTGTAACTTACAGCGGCAAGATAGCGGCTCTCACTCAATTCGTCCGCAACTCTTCCCAAGAAGCTGGCAACGACAAAATACACACAAAATCCTCCCGCCAAGCCCAAAAAGAGAAACCCGCCCTGAAAACGATTGTCAACGTACAGGAAACGAACGTAATCCTCAACGACACCGTATGGAAGATACACCCTTCGCAAATCGTGGTCGACTCGGGCAAAGTGCACGTCAACAATTTCTACTTCAGCCATAAAGAGCGTCACTTGCAAATCAACGGAACCGTATCCGAACAACCTCAGGACACCGTACGCCTGAACCTGAAAGAGATAAACATAGGATACGTATTCGATATAGCCGACCTGGGTGTCAACTTCAAAGGTGAGGCCACTGGCCCGGCATATGCCAGCGGAATACTTAAAAAGCCGGTAATGAGTACCGACCTCTTCATACGCAACCTCGGCTTGAACGAGGGTCTTTTAGGCGATGCCAACATACACGGCGAATGGCATCACGACGTGAAAGGCATCTACCTGGATGCCCGTATCCGCGAGAAAGACATTGCCAAAAGCCATGTATACGGATACATCTACCCCATAAAACCCACCAGTGCGCTCGACTTGCAAATCGAAGCCGACAGCACCAACCTGAAGTTCATCCACCACTACATGCAGAGCATCACCCCCGAATTCAACGGGCGTGCCAGCGGCCACGTACATTTCTACGGCAAGTTCAAGGCGCTGACAATGGAAGGTCGCGTATTCGGTGACGCCTCCCTCAAGGTAGATGTACTCAACACTACTTTCTCCCTGAAAGACAGCATACTTATCGAACCGGGCGGACTTACTTTCCGCAACAACCGCATCTTCGATACGCAAGGGCATCAGGGCAGAGCCAACGGTTACCTGCACTACCGGCATTTCAAGGATTTGGAATACCGCTTCCGGTTCGATGTGGACAATATGCTGGTTATGAACACCAAAGAATCACCCGACTTCCCCTTCTACGGCACGGTGTATGGCACAGGCAACGCCACCATTGCCGGCAATGCGGCAGACGGGGTGAATATCGACGTGGCAATGACCACCAACCGCAACACCAACTTCACTTATATGAAAGAAGGTGTCGCCTCGGCAGTGAGCAACCAGTTCATACGCTTCGTAGACAAGACACCGCGCCGCGTACTTCAGGATTCCATCATGCTGATGTCCGAATACGAGCAGGCGCAGAAAGAAGTCATGGAAAAGGAAAGTGACACCGACATACGACTGAATCTCCTGATAGACGCAACTCCGGACGCCACCATGAAAATCATCATGGACCCCATTGCAGGTGACTACATCAGCGGTAAAGGAACGGGGAATATCCGCACCGAATTCTACAATAAAGGAGATGTGAAAATGTTCGGTAGTTACCGCATCAGCCAGGGAGTTTATAAATTCAGCCTGCAGGAAGTTATCCGCAAGGACTTCATCATCAAAGACGGAAGTACCATCACCTTTAACGGCGCGCCGCTCAATGCCACCCTCGACATCCAGGCAGGCTATCTTGTAAACTCCGCTTCGCTGAACGACCTCGTTCCCGATGCCGGCAATTACGTCAACCAGACCAACATCAAGGTTAACTGCCTCATGGCGCTGACCGGACAGCTCACCTCACCGGACATCAAAATGAGCCTGGAGCTGCCCAACGAACGCGACGAAGTACAGGCGTTGGTACGGAATTATATCCCTACGGACGAGCAGATGAACATGCAGATACTCTACCTTTTAGGTATCGGCAAGTTCTATACTCCGGAGAATGTAGACGCCACCGGCAACTCCAACATGATGTCGAGCGTGCTCTCTTCTACCCTTTCCGGACAACTGAACAATGCACTCTCGCAGATTATCGACAGCAATAACTGGAACTTCGGCACAAACTTCAGTACCGGAGAAAAAGGCTGGACGGACATGGAGTTCGAGACAATGCTTTCCGGGCAACTGCTGAATAACCGCCTGCTCATAAACGGTAACTTCGGCTATCGCGAGAATCCGATGGCGAACACCAACTTCGTAGGTGACTTCCAAGCCGAATGGCTCGTAAACCGTTCCGGCGATATCCGTCTGAAAGCTTATAACGAAACCAACGACCGCTATTACACCAAGACCAACCTCACCACTCAGGGTATAGGCATCATCTTCAAGAAGGATTTCAACAAATGGAATGAACTGCTCTTTTGGAACAAGTGGAAGTTGAAAAGGCTGAAAAGAAAACAAGCGGAGAAGAATACGTCCGCTCCGGACAGTATCCCTCAAAAGAAATCCCGCCCGGAAGCACAATCCAAACGGGAAAGGGAAGAATGAGTGCATGCTTTCTTTTAAAACAGATGGTCTGTATGGTGTAAACAGACCATCTGTTTGTACCGTACAGACCATCTGTTTCACTCCGACAGACCATGCGTTTACTTCCTATACACTATCTTAAACTACTTTTGGCATGAACAACGCTCCTGACGTCTCGGCGTGCACCCATAAAAACGGTTCTTCAAGGAAGGAACCAATGTAGCGATACGCTTGGTGTGTCCGTACCTGCAAAGAGAGGATGTAAAGCCTCTGCGAAGCCGGAACATTGTCCGCAAGCAAACAAATTCCAATAAAATGCAATATATTATATCGCGTGCAGCAATGGCGCACGCAAAGACTGTAAATATTATAAAGCCAACAGATTATGAAAGATTTAACAACCTTTACGCTTTCAGTCATAC